>NZ_VMBJ01000087.1:0-5248 GCF_010608305.1 Stenotrophomonas sp. AS012628
TTGGATCTGGTGTCCAACTCCCGGGGGTCACTTCATGGATGGGTTTACGGCGTCCCCCTCAACCGGACCCACACCGCCATTCCAAGGAATACCCGCTTTTGACGTTGACGTTGATTCGGCAGGTGCAGGGCGCAGCCCTGCCGCCCCCGTCATTCCGCGATCAGCACCAGGCCATCGGGGAACACGATCGCCGCTTCATCGGCGCTCACATCGAAGAACCCCACGCCGTGCTTCTCGGCCAGGTCCTGCACGCGACCATGCGCGTGCTCGGCCACCGAATAGGTGAATGCGCCATAGATCACCTGCTGACCGATGCTGTACTCGGTCACTTCGGCACGATCGTCATCGTCGTTGCTCAATGGGCCGTTCAACGGCGGGAAGTCCTGCGCCATCTCCGTGAACCACGCCTGCAGCGCCGGGCTGCTGACGGCCGGGTCGTCATACTCGTGGCGCTCGTTCCACTGCGTCTGCTTTTCGAACCAGGCGATGAAAGCCGCCGCCTCACGTGGGGCGGCGCTGGCCTCGAACACCATCATGTCGTAACTCATTGAACCGTCCTGTTGCAGTGCCGGGGTCTGCGGGCACACAGGGTAGCGCGCTACGTCTGCGTCGCCGTGTCCATTGCCAGCCCCGGCGCCAACGCTTTCGCCTCCGGGAACAACGCAAAGCGCAGCCCGATCAGGCCCATCAGCGCCTCGTCGCGGGCCTTGCAGGCGCCCACGCTGCCGACCCGGCCCAGCGAGGTATCCAGCCGCTCACGCAGCGCCTCGGCCGCCACAATGGGTTTGCGCGCGGCGATCTGACGGCGGTAATGCACGGCGATCTCTTCCAGGATGTGCTCGACCGCTTCGCGGCTGCGCTCGGGCAGCTCCAGCCGCGCGCGGCGCAGCTGCAGGATGTTCAGGCCGATGCGCGCCTCATTGAGCATGTCCACCGAAGCGATGTCACTGCCCTCGGGCGTCGCCGCCAGGCGCGGTGCGAGCAGGCCCAGCAGGTCGAGCATGCGCGCGGCGAAGCGCTGGCGGTCCTGCTGGCCACGCCCTTCGGCGGCTTCGGCCAGCGTGGTCCAGCCCTGCCGCACCAGCCGGCGCGCGGTCCATTCGGCACCCACCGAACGGAACAGGCGGGTCATCACCACCGCAAAGCCAATGCCGATGAACATTGCGATGGACGAGTTGAGGAAGGTCTGGATGTTGGCGCTGTAGGTGTTCTGCAGGCTCAGCAGCGCGGCCAGGTTCACTGTCAGCGGCAGCGCGAACAACGCGCTCTTGGGGTGGTGCAGCATCAGCCCCAGCGGCAGGAACGCCACCGCCAGCACCAGTGCCAGCAGGCCAAAGTCGTGCACGGCCGGGAACACGCCGAACAGGTACACGCCGGCCACCACCGAGGCGACCATCGCCCACACCAGGAACGACACCATGCTCGGTGCCGGATCGTCCTGTGCGGCGAAGAACGCGGCGGTCACCGCGGCCATCATCGCGCCGTTGCCGCCGCCTTCCCATCCCAGCGCGATCCACAGCACGCAGTAGCTCATCAGCGCCGCGCCGGCACTGAGCGCGGAGAACAGCGCCATGCCGTAGTCGACGTGCTTGTCGGCGGCCACGCGTTCGGTGCGGATGCGGTAGTGCGCGCGGTCCAGCGGCGCGGTGCCGTGGTCGATGGCGTGCTGCAGGGTGCGGCAGTCCTGCCACAGGTCCACCAGTTCTTCCAGGCGCAGCAGCAGGCTGGCCAGCTGCAGGTGCTGCAGGTCGCGGTCCACCTGCGGCTTCAGCGCACTGATGCGTGCGCGCAGGCGGGCGTACTCGCTGGCATTGGTCGGCCCGTCGAGCCAGTCGTGGATGTCGTCGATCAGTTCCGGCAGGCCTTCCGGCAACGCCTGGCCATCGCTGCGCAACGCACTCAGGCGGTCGGCGATCGAGGACAGCACCGGCAACAGCAGCAGCATGCGCTCGCGCAGGCGCTCCATCGACACCGCCGACCCTGCATGGCGTGGATCATCGCGGCGCAGGAATTCGATCAGCGCCTCGAACTGCACCAGATCGGCGGCCAACCGGTTGCGTGGCGCGTGTGCACGGCCACGTTCCAGGATCTGCCGGCACCACTGCGCGGCGTCCTCCATCCAGTTGCCGATGCGGGCGCGCAGCATCGGCCGCACCGAGGCCGGGAACAGCAGCGAGGCGAACAGCACCGCCACCACCGTGCCGAGGATGATCTCCTCGCTGCGCGCCACCACCGTGTCGAAGATGGTTTCCGGCGAGGTCACTGCGGGGAAGCCGATGAAGGCGGTGGTGTAGCCGGCCAGCAGGAACGCGTAGCCGCGCGGGCCGCGGTTGAGCAGGGCCATGAACAGGCAGCCGGCCAGCCAGATCGACATTGCCGCGCTCAGGACCAGCGGAGTTTCCACCAGTGCCGGCAGCACCAGCAGGGTGGCCAGGCCGGCCACCAGGGTGCCGACGATGCGGTACACGCCCTTGGCGCGGGTGGGGCCCAGCAGCGGCTGGCTGACGATGTACACGGTGCCCATCGCCCAGTACGGGCGCGACAGGTTGCCGGCCATGGCGATGTACAGCGCGGCCACCGCGGCCAGGTAGGTCTTGATCGAGAACAGCCAGGCCTGGCGGTCGGTCAGCGCGTTCATGGCTTACTTCGCTGCGGTCGGGGTGCCGGCCGCAGCGGTGCTGGCTTGCCAGCCGCCGCCCAGCACCAGGAACAGATGGATCTGGTCGCGTGAGACCTGCGCTTCGGCGGCGGCCAGGGTGGCATCGCTGGTGGCCAGGCTGCGGTCGGCATCCAGGCTGGACAGGTACGGCGTGCGGCCACCCTGGTACAGCCGGCGGTTCTGCTCGGCAGCCAATGCGGCCTGTTCCTGCGCGATGCGCAGCGACTGCAGCCGGCGCAGGTCCTGCGCATAGCGGTCCAGCGCGGTCTGGGTCTCGCGCAGCGCCTGCAGGACCGTGTGGTCGAACTCGGCCAGCGCCGCGTCGGCACCGGCTTCGGCGGCGTGGATGCGCGCGTGCGTGCCCGACGACGGCAACGTCCACGAGATCAGCGGGCCGATCGACCACTGCTGGGTCATCGGCGTGCCGAAGTCTTCCAGCAGGCCGGCGGCACCCACCGAGGCACCCAGGCGGATGTCCGGATACAGTTCGGCGGTGGCCACGCCAATGCGCGCGGTGGCCGAGGCCAGCTTGCGTTCGGCCTGGCGCACGTCCGGGCGGCGCTGCAGCAGCGCGCGGCCATCACCGACCGGCAGCGGCTGCGCCAGGCCGGGGGCGTGTGCACAGTCGATCACGCCAGCCGGCAGCTGGCCCGGGGTCTGCCCGAGCAGGGCGGCCAGCGAATAGGCGGCCGCCGACCGCTGCGCATGCAGCGGCGGCAGTGCAGCTTCCAGCAGCGCCACCTGGGCATTGGCGCGGGCCAGCTCCGGCGGCGTGCCACGGCCAGCCGCGATCAGGCGCTCGGTAACGGTGCGGCTGCGCTGTTGCAGCTGCAGCGAATGCTCGGCCACGTGCAGTTCGTGGTTGGCATGGCAGATTTCCAGGTAGCTGTCGGCCACCTGGGCGACCACACTGACCTGGGCCAGATCGCGTGCCGCCGCCACCGACTGCTCGTCGGCACGCGCCGCTTCGGCGCCGCGCTTGAGCTTGCCGAACAGGTCGAACTGGTAGCTGACCGCGAACTTGCCATCGGCCAGGTTGATCACCGGCAGCTCGTGCTCCTGCAGGAACGATTCGGCCGACAGCTGCGCGCGGCTGACGCCGGCCTCGGCCTCGTACTCGAAGCCGCCGGCGTCCAGCGCCTGTTCGTACACGGCGGCGGCGCGGCGCAGGTGCGCATCGGCGGCCTTCAGTTCCACGTTGTCACGCAGCGCCTGGGTGATCAGCCCGTCCAGCACCGGGTCGTTGTACAACGACCACCAGCGGTCGGGCAGCGCCTGGTTGGCGGCCACCTGCGGGTTCTGCGTATCGATGAAGGCCGCATTGGCCTCCGGGCGCTTGAACGCCGAGCCTTCCGGCAGCGCGTAGTCCGGGCCGACGGTCCTGCACGCGGCCAGGCTGGCCAGCGCGACGATCAGGCCGAGACGGGGCAGGGTGGCGTTCACAGGCCCGCCTGTGTCGGCGCGGTGCCGACCTTGTCTGCATGCTTGGTGCTGTTGGTCTGTACGGTCACCGTGGCGGTACGGCCGGCAATCAGCTCAACGCCCTTTGGCACTTCGTCGATGGCGATGCGCACCGGAATGCGCTGCGCCAGCCGCACCCAGTCGAAGGCCGGGGTCACGTTCGGCAGCAGGGTGCTGCCGTTGCTGCGGTAGCGATCCTCGATGCCGGCGGCGATGCTCTCGACATGGCCGCGCAGCGGCGCCGATTCGCCCATCAGGCGGATGTCCACGCGCTGCCCCGGGGCCACGCCGCGCAGGCGGGTTTCCTCGAAGTAGCCGTCGATGCGGAACGAGCCGGTGTCCAGCAGCGCCAGCACCGGCTTGCCGGCCACCACGTAGTCGCCCACGCGCATGGTGCGGTCGTTGACCCGGCCATCGGCCGGTGCGCGCACCTCGGTGCGGCCCAGGTTGAGCTCGGCCAGGTCGACCGCCGCCTGTGCGGTGCCCAGCGCAGCCTGTGCAGCCTGCAGCTTGGCGCGGCGCACTTCGGCGTCCTCGGCGGCGACCAGGTCCTGCAGGCTGCGGTCGCGGCCGATCTCGCGGCGCAGCTGTGCCACCGAGGCTTGGCGCTCGGCCAGGCTGGCCTTGGCCTGCTCCAGCGCGATGCGGTAACGGGCGCGGTCGACCACGAACAGCAGGTCGCCCTTCTTCACCGCCTGGTTGTCGGCCACGTTCACCGTTTCCACCAGGCCCGAAACATCCGGCGCCACCTGCACCACGTCGGCGCCGACATGGGCGTCGCGGGTCCACGGCTCATCCATGTAATAGACCCACAGCTGGCGCAGCACCAGCAGGGCGACGATCACGGCTGCGCTGGTCAGCAGTATGGGCAGGGTCTTCTTCACGATCTTGTTCACGATTGCATCCAACGCAGGAGGTGGAACAGCAGGCCCAGCACGATTCCGTACAGCGCCAGGTTGAACAGCGCCGGGTGCCAGACATGGCGGTAGGCGCCGGCACGCTGCAGCAGCGCGTGCAGGCCGCTGTTGACCAAGTAGGCCAACAACATCAACCCGAGCAGGGTCGGGACGAACACTCCATGGAGACTGAATTCACCGGGCATCGGAAGGGGCGGGGGCGAGGTGGGGG
>NZ_VMBJ01000088.1:0-4545 GCF_010608305.1 Stenotrophomonas sp. AS012628
GACACCGTCTACCGCTGTTTCGATGGCGCAGGGCTGCCGTGGATCGCACCGGTCGGGCGCTTGGACAAGGCCAGCGAGGGGCTGTTGCTGTTCAGCAACGATCCGCAGTGGGCTGCGCATCTGACCGATCCGGAAACCGGCCCGCAGAAGACCTACCACGTGCAGGTGGACCGCCTGCCCGACGAGGACACCCTGGCTGCGCTGCGCGCCGGTGTCGAGGACGAAGGCGAGTTCCTCGTTGCCCAGGCCGTGCGCGTGCTGCGCAGCGGCGACAAGACCGCGTGGCTGGAGGTGGTCCTCGACGAGGGTCGCAACCGCCACATCCGCCGCCTGTTGGCGGCCTTCGACCTGCAGGTACTGCGCCTGGTCCGGGTCGCGATCGGCGGGCTGCAGCTCGGCGATCTCGGCAAAGGGCAATGGCGGATGCTGGAGGTCAGTGACCAGCAGCGGCTGGGGGCCGCTGCACCGGGCTGATCATCGCCCGCGGCCGGCGGTTGCCGGCCACCGTTCCAGGCGTAGGGGGCGCCTGGTTGCTGAATTTCCCGAACGGAGCCTGCCCATGTACCACCCGACCCTCAACCAAACCCTGCGCTGCGCAGGCCTGCTGCTGCCGATGGTGCTGCTGACCGCCTGTGGTGGCCACAAGAAGGTGGCCAAGGCGGAAACGCCGGCTGAAACACCGGTGGTGGAAGTGAAGACCCCGGAGCTGGATGGCCGCGGCAGCTACCGCTTCCTGATGAGCAACGGCGACAAGAAGATGACCGCCGATGAGTTCGATGCCTGGATGAAGGCCAACGGCATCCGCGTTGCCAAGGGCAACGGCCAGGATGCTGCCGCCAAGCCGGTGGTGGTGGCCAGCAAGGACGAGCCGAAGGGCAAGAAGAAAAAGAAATGACGCGCGTCGCGCGTCATTTCGGTAGCGCCGGGCCGTGCCCGGCGAGCGCATAGCGCGGCTATCGGGAAACCGCCGGGCATGGCCCGGCGCTACCCGTGGGGATCCGACCCCGGGGCGATCAGCCCTTGATCACGCCCAGCTCGACACCGATGCGGGTGAACGCATCGATCGCGCGGTCCAGATGCTCACGGCTGTGCGCGGCGCTGATCTGGGTGCGGATGCGCGCCTGGCCCTTGGGCACCACCGGGAAGAAGAAACCGATCGCGTAGATGCCTTCTTCGAGCAGGCGCTCGGCGAACTTCTGCGCCAGCGGCGCGTCGTACAGCATCACCGGGCTGATCGGGTGCACGCCCGGCTTCACGTCGAAACCGGCGGCGACCATCTTTTCGCGGAAGTAGCGGGTGTTCTCCACCAGGGTGTCGCGCAGGTCGTCAGCGGCGGCCAGCATCTCGAACGCCTTGATGCCGGCGGCAACCACATGCGGCGGCAGCGAGTTGGAGAACAGGTAGGGCCGCGAACGCTGGCGCAGCAGCTCGATCACCTCGGCGCTGGCGCAGGTGAAGCCGCCCAGTGCGCCGCCCATGGCCTTGCCCAGGGTGCCGGTGATGATGTCGATCTTCTCCAGCACGCCCTTGACCTCGGCCGAACCGCGGCCGGTGGCACCGAGGAAGCCGGTGGCGTGGCACTCATCGATGTGCACCAGCGCGTTGTACTTCTTCGCCAGCGCGGTGATTTCGTCCAGCGGCGCGATGAAGCCGTCCATCGAGAACACGCCGTCGGTGGTGATCAGCTTGGTCTTGCAGCCGGCGGCATCGGCGGCCTGCAGCTGCGCTTCCAGGTCGGCCATGTCGCAGTTGGCGTAGCGGAAGCGCTTGGCCTTGCACAGGCGCACGCCGTCGATGATCGAAGCATGGTTCAGCGCATCGGAAATGATCGCGTCGTTCTCGCCGAGCAGCGGTTCGAACAGGCCGCCGTTGGCGTCGAAGCAGGCCGCATACAGGATGGTGTCCTGCTTGCCGAAGAAGTCGGCGATCTGCTTCTCCAGCTGCTTGTGCAGGTCCTGGGTACCGCAGATGAAGCGCACCGAGGCCATGCCGAAGCCGTGGGTATCCAGCGCATCCTTGGCGGCCTGGATCAGGTCCGGATGGTCGGCCAGGCCGAGGTAGTTGTTCGCACAGAAGTTCAGCACCTTGCGGCCGTCCTCAAGGGTGATCTCGGCCGACTGCGGGCTGGTGATGATCCGTTCGGACTTGAACAGGCCCTGGGCGCGGATGGCGTCCAGTTCCTCAGCGTAGTGGCGGGTCAGGGCGGAGGAAGCGTCGGTCATGGCGTGGGCACGGCTCTGAACGGGGAAACCGCTGATTCTACCGGGCATCGCCGCGTGCCGACCGGCCCGGCTGGGGCATCGCCACGGCCGGCACATGTTGCATCGCAATAGCAAACTGGTTAAAAATTCGTGAACCGGAGCTGTCCCGCTCCGGCCGCTACGCCTGCTCCCCGCCTTCCACGCCACCGCCCCCACCGGAGACGCTCATGAAGCACGCCCGTGCCTGCCTCGCCATTGCCGCTGCCCTGACCCTGGCCGCCCCGTTCGCCGCCAGCGCCCAGGAAAACGAATCGCCGTACAGCTGGAACGTCACCGCCGTTTCCGATTACCTGTTCCGTGGTGTGTCGCAGACCGACGAGGATCCGACCCTGCAGGCCGGTTTCACCTACACCAGCCCGGTTGGCCTGTATGCCGGCGTGTGGGGTTCGGGTGTGGACTTTGGTGCGGGTGACCCGAAGACCGAGGTCGATTACCTGATCGGCTACGGCGTGGATGTCACCGAGCGCGTGAACGTCGATGTGCTGTTGAACCGCTACACCTACCTGAAGTCCAGCCACCAGAACTACAACGAGCTGATCACCACCACCACGCTGGATGACACCTACAAGATGACGGTGGCCTACACCAACGATGTCTGGAACAGCAGCACCGATGGCTGGTACTTCGGCCTGGGCGGCAGCTGGGGCCTGCCGAAGGACTTCACCCTGAATGCCAACGTCGGTCGCAGCACCTTCGAGGACGGCATCGCCAAGGACTACACCGACTGGAACGTCGGCGTCGCGCGCCAGTTCGGCCTGTTCAACGTCGGCCTGGGCTACTACGGCACCGACGGCAACGGCCGCGACAACTCCGGCAAGCTGGCCCACAGCCGGGTGATGCTGAGCGTGGCCGTCGGCAAGTAACGCCGCAGGCGTTACGGTAGGTGCCAGGCTTGCCTGGCACGCATTGGAAAAAGGCGCCCATCGGGCGCCTTTTTCATTCCGGTGACGCCGGGCATGGCCCGGCGCTACCGTGGGGCGGATCAGTTCCAGCTCAATACCACTTTGCCGGCCTTGCCTTCTTCCATCAGGTCGAAGCCCTTCTGGAAATCGTCGATCGGCAGCTGGTGGGTCATCACCTTGCCGAGCGGGAAGCCGGACAGCACCAGCTGGGTCATCTTGTACCAGGTCTCGTACATCTTGCGGCCGTAGATGCCCTGCACGGTCAGGCCCTTGAAGATGATCTTGTCCCAGTCGCAGCCGGCGCCCTTGGGCATGATGCCGAGCATGGCGATCTTGCCGCCGTGGTACATGCAGTCGAGCATGTCGTTGAACGCACGCGGGTTGCCGCTCATTTCCAGGCCCACGTCGAAGCCCTCCATGTGCAGTTCCTTCATCACGTCCTTCAGCGACTGGTTGGCCACGTTGACCACGCGGGTGGCGCCCATGTCGGCGGCCAGCTTCAGGCGGAAGTCGTTGACGTCGGTCACCACCACGTTGCGTGCACCGATGTGCTTGCAGATGCCGGCGGCGATGATGCCGATCGGGCCGGCACCGGTGATCAGCACGTCCTCGCCGATCACGTTGAACTCCAGCGCACAGTGCGCGGCGTTGCCGTACGGGTCGAAGAACGCAGCCAGCTCCGACGGGATCTGGTCCGGGATCGGCCACAGGTTGCTGGCCGGCATCACCATGTATTCGGCGAAGGCGCCGTTGACGTTGACGCCGATGCCGACGGTGTTGGGGCACAGGTGCGGGCGGCCGCCACGGCAGTTGCGGCAGTGGCCGCAGACGATGTGACCTTCGGCCGAGACGCGCTGGCCGATTTCATAGCCGGTCACGGCCGAGCCGAGTGCGGCGACGCGACCGACGAATTCGTGGCCGATGGTCAGGCCTGGCTTGATGGTGCGCTGGCTCCACTCGTCCCACAGGTAGATGTGCAGGTCGGTACCGCAGATCGCGGTCTTCTCCAGCTTGATCAGGACCTCGTTCGGGCCCGGGGTCGGAACCGGAACTTCTTCCAGCCAGATGCCCTTGGCCGCTTCGCGCTTGACCAGGGCCTTCATCGTTTGCTGCGCCATCGGGGTGGAACTCATCAGGGGGAAAGCGCGGATTATAGGGTGCCGCACGGATTTCCCATGTTGCGCTGCGGGTGCAGTGGTGGAACGAAAGGCGTGCGCCGGCGGGCGTTTCGAACGTGGCCGCTGCACTCGCCGGGCATGGCCCGGCGCTACCGTCCGAGGCCAGGCAATTGTCGGGAGACGGGAGGCCAGGCCGATGCAGGACCGTGAGCGCCATGGATGGCGCGATCGAGCCTTATCTGATGGAAATCTGGCAGCGTAGGT
>NZ_VMBJ01000089.1:0-4413 GCF_010608305.1 Stenotrophomonas sp. AS012628
ACCCCCGCCACCTCAGAATGGCCGTTTTGCTCCCGGAGCCTGCCGTGCCCGTAGCCCTGCCCCGCCGTTGGCGCCTGCCCCTGTTGTGGCTGCTGATCATTGCTGCGTTGGCAGCGGGCATCGGCCTTCGGCAGCCGCAGCCACCGGACGAACCGCGTTTCGTGCTGGCCGCGCGAACCATGGTCGAGAGCGGGCAATGGCTGCTGCCGCATCGTGGCAGCGAGCTGTATGCCGAGAAACCACCGGTGTTCATGTGGCTGCAGGCGGCCGCTTACGAGGTGGTCGGCAGCTGGCAGTGGTCGTTCCTGCTGCCGTCATTGCTGGGCGCCCTGCTGAGTCTGTGGCTGGTGTCGGATCTGGCACGGCGGCTGTGGTCACCGCGGCATTCCATCTATGCCCTCGCGGCGCTGTTCTGCACCCTGCAGTTCGGGCTGATGGCCAAGCGCGCGCAGATCGACATGGTGCTGGTGGGCATGACCACCGTGGCCCTGTGGGGCCTGATGCGCCACCTGTGCGAACGCCGCAATCTGCCCGCCCTGTGGCTGGCCGGCTTTGCCGCCGGCGTGGGTACCGTGACCAAGGGCGTGGGCTTCCTGCCGTTGCTGATGGTGCTGCCCTGGTTCGGCTGGTGGCTGTACCAGCGCCGTCGCGGGTATCGCGTGGAGGGTCCGCACCCGGCAACGCTGCTGTGGCTGATCCCGGCCTTCCTGCTGGGTGTCGGGGTGTGGCTGGCGCCGCTGGGCTGGGCCCTGCTGCACACGCCCACGGCCGAACTGCAGGCCTACGCGCATGAGCTGTTGTTCAAGCAGACCGGTACCCGTTACGCCAATGCCTGGCACCACCGGCAGCCCGCCTGGTACTACCTGCAGGTGATCCTGACCCTATGGCTGCCGGGCAGCCTGCTGCTGCCGATGCTGTTCAAGCCCTGGTGGCGCCGTATCCGCCGAGGCGACCGCCGCCAGTGGCTGCTGCTGGGCTGGGCGGTGCTGGTGCTGGTGTTCTTCAGCGCCAGCCCAGGCAAGCGTGAGGTGTACCTGTTGCCGATGCTGCCAGCAATGGCACTGGCCGTGGCGCCGCTGCTGCCCGGCCTGTTGCGCCGCCTGTGCGTGCGCCGCTACCTGTTCGGCTACAGCGTGGTGCTGATGCTGGCCACCGGCGTACTCGGCGTGATGCTGATGACCGAGCACCCGTGGGCGTTGGCGCAACTGGAACGCCGCGCCATGCCCGATACGTTGCTGCCGGTGCTGGGCGATGGCCTGCTGACCTTCGCCATTGCCCTGGCCACGCTGATCGTGTGGCTGCGGGTACGTCGTGCCGCGACGCTGGTGCTGCTGACCCACGGCATGCTGTGGATGCTCTATGGCCTGGTGCTGATGCCTGCACTGGACCCCTTCGCCTCGGCATCCGCACTGATGCGCCGGGTGGGTGCGCGGATCGGTCCCGACGCCGAACTGGCGCTGGTGGCCTGGCGCGAGCAGAACCTGCTGCAGGCCGACCGGCCGGTGCGCGAATTCGGCTTCAAGCGCCCTTGGGCCGAGCAATGGCACGATGCCGGCCCGTGGCTGGCCGAAGCACCGGACAAGCGCTGGCTGCTGGTGCTGGATGATGCGATGAGCCCGTGCGTGGATCCGAGCAAAGTGATCGATATCGGTGTTGCCAACAGGAATCGTTGGCAATTGCTTCCCGGTACCGCATGGAACCCGGAGTGCCACGCCGAGCGGACAGGATCGACCGCCGAAGAAGACTGAACGTTGGCACGCGCCGGGCAAACATTAACCCGGCACGAACGAGCGTCCGACCCTTCTCCGACATCCAGGTGACGAGCATGACCGCGGATTCCCGAACCGCCCTTTCCCAGCATGCCCGTCCGTCCCCTTGATGCGGTAGCGCCGCTTGCGACATCGCCACTGGCGTCACGATTTGCCGTAACTCACCTCTGGCTGCCTGTCGCAATCGGTCTGCCGTTGTTTACGCTGCTGATGGGTTTCGGCGGCGACCAATGGGTGGCCGATCATCTGTTCCGCCTTGAGGGGGGCCACTGGGCGCTGCAGGACGCCTGGGTCACCCGCACGCTTGTGCACAAGGCTGGCAAGTGGCTGAGCACGGCTGCTGCCCTCGTGGCGATCCTGCTGTGCTTCCACCACTGGCGGAAGGGTCGCGATCGCACCCTGCGGTGGGCGCTGCTTTATGTCGTAATTGCCATGGCTCTGGGCACGGGTGTGATCTCCCTGCTGAAGTCGCTGGTGCCGATGGAATGCCCCTGGGACCTGCTGCGCTACGGCGGCCACCAGCCTTTCATCGGGCTTTTCACGGCGCGCCCCGCAGGCATGGCCGCGCAGGCCTGCTTCCCGGCGGGCCACGCCAGCGCGGGTTATGCATGGTTGTCCCTGTACTTTTTTGCCTTGCTGTGGCGCCCTTCATGGCGCTGGGCCGGGTTGTGGATCGGCCTTGCCACCGGCCTGGTGTTCGGCATCAGCCAGCAGCTGCGGGGTGCGCATTTCCTTTCGCATGACGTTGCTACTGCGTTGATCTGCTGGCTGCTTTCGCTGGGCCTGTATCTGATCGTCAAACGCGTCCTGGCACGTCGTCAGCTCGACCGTCCCCACCGCCAGGAGGCAAACGCATGAGTGCATCGGTCCAACGCCCCGCCCGCCTTCCCGCGTTGGCAAACCTTCGCCGTTGGCGGCCGCAGCTGTCCACCGAAGCACTGATCGCACTGACCAGCCTGTTCTTCGCGGTGGCCGGCAACGGCCTGTTCTGGCACAGCGCGATGGCCAGCCATCCGGGCAGCCTGCGCTACGCGCTGTCGCTGCTGCTGTTGCTGCTGGGTGCGCACGGCGTGCTGCTGGGCATCCTGGTCTGGCGCTGGAACGCCAGGGTGGTGATCAGCCTGTTGCTGCTGGTGACCGCATTCGCCGCGCACTACATGAGCCGTTACCACATCTACCTGGATGCGGACATGTTGCGCAACGTGCTGGCGACCGATCCCAAGGAAAGCCGCGAGCTGATGACCGTGTCGCTGGTGTGGCCGGTGCTGTTGCTGGCGGTGTTGCCGATGATCGTGCTGTGGCGCGTGCAGCTGCGCCGTCGCAGCTGGGGTCGCAGCCTGCTCTGGCGCGTCGGCTTCCTGGTGGTGGCGGCAGTGACCGCGGTAGGCGGCGCATTGATCTCGTTCCAGGATATCTCGGCACTGATGCGCAACCAGCGCGAAGTGCGTTACCTCGCCACCCCGGCCAACGTGCTGCTGGGCATGCCACGCGCACTGCGTGGCGACAACCCGGTGCAGCGCGCGCCGAAGCTGCCGATCGGTACCGATGCCAAGGCCACCCCGCGTGCACCTGCCAGCAAGCCGCGCCTGCTGGTGATCGTCATGGGCGAAACCGTGCGCGCACAGAACTGGGGCCTCAACGGTGGCCGCAACACCACCCCGGAACTGGCCCAGGCCAGTGTGGTCAATTTCCCGGATATGCATTCGTGCGGCACCAGCACCGAGGTTTCGCTGCCGTGCCTGTTCTCGCCATGGGGCCGTCACGACTACGACGAGAAGAAGATCCGTGCACACCAGTCGCTGCTGCACGTATTGAACCGTGCCGGCATCGCACCGTTGTGGCGTGACAACCAGTCCGGATGCAAGGGCGTGTGCGAAGGCCTGGAGTTCCAGTCGCTGTCCGATGCGACCACCCCGGGCCTGTGCGCCGACGGCCGCTGCATGGACGAGATCCTGCTGCAGGACCTGGCCACCCAGGTGCGTGCCAAGTCCGGCGACCGCGTGGTGGTGCTGCACCAGCTGGGCAACCATGGCCCGGCCTATTTCGAGCGCTATCCGGCCGCCTTCGCCCGCTTCAAGCCAACCTGCGATACCCGTGACATCGGCCGCTGCTCGCGCGAAGAGATCACCAACAGCTACGACAACGCCGTGCTGTACACCGATCACTTCCTGAGCAAGACCATCGGCACGCTGCAGGGCATGCAGGACTACGACACGGCGATGATCTACCTGTCCGACCACGGCGAGTCGCTGGGCGAGAAGGGCCTGTTCCTGCACGGCGTGCCTTACGCCATCGCCCCGGCCGAGCAGACCCGGGTGCCGATGACGATGTGGTTCTCGCCGGGCTTCGCCAGCAGCCGCGGGCTGGACCTGCAATGCGTGCGCAGGCGTTCGGCGGCCTATACCGACCACGACAACCTGTTCCCGTCGGTGCTGGGGCTGATGCAGGTGAAGACGGCGCTGTACGAGCGCGATCGCGACGTGTTCGCCAACTGCGAAGGTTGAGGGTGGTTTGGCAGGGCTTGCAGCCCTGCACCTGCAGAGGCCAGAGCACAAGCAACAGCAAGAGCTGGCTTCCTGAGGGTTGGCGGGGTGGGTCCGGTGGCGGGAGACGCCGTAAACCCATCCATGAAGTGACCCCCGGG
>NZ_VMBJ01000009.1:0-112334 GCF_010608305.1 Stenotrophomonas sp. AS012628
GCTCTACAGTAGATCCACGCCATGCGTGGATGGCGGTTACGCCGCCTGCAGCAACCCGCGTTCGATCAACCACGCCCGCGCATCCTCGGCGTCCTGTTCAAACCACGCCTTGGTGGATCCCAGCCGATACGTATACCCCCAGGCATCCATGTCGGCCATCAGCCGCGCAGTGCCAACACCCGGCAGCTGCCCGGCCAGCACGATCTGCAGGTAGCAGGTGGCATCTTCCTCGGCCACCGAGTCGGTGGCGTCGGTATGCACCCGCGCACGCCGCTCCGGCGGCAGCACGATCAGGTGGCAGGCTTCGTGCAGCATCGAATGCACGGGAGTGTCGTCGCGCACGTATACGTTGCTGGCGATGATGCCGGCCTCGGGCTCGCCCCAGTAGCTGCCGGGAATCGCTTCACCGGCCGCGACGTGGTGCAGCCGCAGGCCATGCGCGGCGAGCAGGCGCTGCGCATCGGCGAAGGCGATGTCGCCCACGCAGGTGATGTCCACGGCGGTTGTCGTATCGGTCATGCGGTTCGGGCAGCCCCGCCCATGCAGGCACGGGCGGGGCAGGAGATCAGGGTTTGTCCGGGCCTTCAGGCAGCGCCACGGAGATGTCCAGCACGTCGTGCTGGCCATCCTTCACCAGGTCGACCTTCACCGCATCGACGTCGATGTTCACGTACTTCTTGATCACTTCCAGCAGCTCACGCTGCAGCAGCGGCAGGTAATCGGGGCCGCCACGGTTGCTGCGTTCCTGCGCGATGATGATCTGCAGGCGGTTCTTGGCGGTTTCGGCGGTGGTCTTCTTCGCTTTGAGGAAATCAAACAGGCCCATGCTTACCCTCCGAACAGCTTGCTGAAGAAGCCCTTCTTCTCGACGTTGGTGAAGCGCATCGGGCGTTCTTCGCCGAGGATGCGCGCGACGGCGTCGTCGTAGGCCTGGCCGGCAGCGGACTCGACATCCAGGATGACCGGCTCGCCCTTGTTGGAGGCGTTGAGCACGTCACCCGACTCGGGGATCACGCCAATCGCCTTCAGGCCGAGCACTTCCTCGACGTCGGCGATGCTGAGCATCTCGCCACTTTCCACGCGCAGCGGGGTGTAGCGGGTCAGCAGCAGGAAGGCCGGCACGTCCTGGCCGGACTCGGCCTTGTGGGTCTTCGAATCGAGCAGGCCGATGATGCGGTCCGAGTCGCGCACCGACGACACTTCCGGGTTTACCACCACCACGGCGCGGTCGGCGAAGTACATCGCCAGGAAGGCGCCCTTCTCGATGCCGGCCGGGGAATCGCAGATGATGTAATCGAAACCGTCGGCGGCCAGGTCCTTCAGGACCTTGCCCACGCCTTCCTGGGTCAGTGCGTCTTTGTCGCGGGTCTGCGAGGCGGCCAGCACGTACAGGTTCTCGAAGCGCTTGTCCTTGATCAGGGCCTGCTTGAGGGTCGCTTCGCCGTGCACGACGTTGACGAAGTCGTACACCACGCGGCGTTCGCAGCCCATGATCAGGTCGAGGTTGCGCAGGCCGACGTCGAAGTCGATCACCGCCACCTTCTTGCCGCGCCGTGCCAGGCCGCAGGCCAGGCTCGCGCTGGAAGTGGTCTTGCCGACGCCGCCCTTGCCGGAGGTGACTACGATGATTTCAGCCAAAGGACTTCTCCTGGTTCTGCATGAGTTTGGAGCTGCGTCAGTCCAGCGCAGCGATCTTGATCTGGTCCTGTTCCAGCCACACCTGCACGGCTTTGCCGCGCAGGTTGTCCGGGACATCGTCCAGTACCTTATAGTGGCCTGCAATGGCCACCAGTTCCGCATGGAAATCACGGCAGAAAATGCGTGCCGCGGTGTTGCCCTGGGCCCCTGCCAGCGCGCGGCCGCGCAGGGTGCCGTAGATATGGATGCTGCCGTCGGCGATGACTTCGGCGCCGGCACCGACGGTGGCCATCACGGTCAGGTCGCAGTTCTCAGCGTACAGCTGCTGGCCCGAACGCACGTTGCCCAGCTGCATGCGGCCGGGTTGCGGTGCGGCGGCGTCGGCGACCTTGGCCACCGGCGTGGCCGGCGCCGGCTTCGGTTCGGCACGGGCCGCGCGACGCGGTTCAGGCGCGGACGGCGGCGGAGCCGGCTCGGCCTCGGCACGCTCGTACTGGGCGCGGAATTTGGCCAGCAGGGGCAGCCCGAGCTGCTGCGAGAGCAGGTCGACCGCGCTGGTGCCATAGGCCAACGCCACCGGCAGCACGCCGGCACTGCGCAGGCCATCGACCAGCGCCTGCGCGGTAGCCACGTCCGGCACCTGGCTCAGGCCGCCGAAGTCGAGGATCACCGCCGCGCGGCCGAACAGTTTCGGCGCACGGGTGACGCGTTCACGCATTTCCTGCACAAGGCGCTCGACATCAAGGGTGCGGATGCGCAGGTTGGCGACGCCCACCTGGCCGATCTTCAGTTCACCGGCCTGTTCGTAATCGAAATTCACCGCCACGCTCAGGTCCCCGTCGGCCGCTGTGCCTGTGCCGGCAGCTGCCGGGCACGTGTCCATGCCACATCCGGCAGCTTGCCGCCGTAGGTCTCCTGGACCCACGGGTAGCTGCACAGTTCCTTGGCCAGCATGCTGGCGCGCACATCGACCTGCGGCATGGTGTTCTGGCCCAGCTCGCGGAAGCCGAAGCTGCCGTGGAAGAGCAGGGCGGCATCGGCGCCATGGTCGAGGAAGACTTCGCAGGTCATCTGCGGGTAGCGCAGCTCGGCGAAGCTCTGCGCGTCGGCATAGAACGCACGGCCGACGCCACCGCCACGACGGCGGCTGGCGACCACGATGCGGTCGATATAGAAGAACGGGGTGTCCAGCTGTTGCTTGAACCAGGCGAAGTTGCTGCTGTCGTGCTGGCTGTCGCTGCCGAAGCCGATCAGGAAACCGGCCAGGTTGCCGTCGCGCTCGGCGACGCGGAAATACTCAGCGGTTTCGTAGAACAGGCGCAGGCGGGCCGCATCCAGGGGAAGGATGGCCAGGCCAGCGTTGTTGTTCAAAGCCAGGACGGAATCGAGCTCGTGCTCGCGCACGTCGCGGATGACAATCGACATTGTGACTCCGTGGGGTAACGCGGTTGGTCCGTCAAATTGGACCCTGCGCACGATTATTGCATGCCCGGGGTGGGCTGCGGCATGAACAGGGGGCCGCAGATGCATGACTTCCGTGGGAGTGCGCGACGCAGGCCGGGCCCGTAGAGTGCTGGCATGTTGGGAGTCCTCAGCCATACCCGCGTCCTCCGTCTGGCCGGCCTGTTTACCTGGGTCATGGTCGGCCTGCCACTGGCGTACTCGCAGTTCGAGAACCTGCACAGCCGCAGCGATATGGGCAGCTGGGCGATCCTGCTGTTCGTCGCCTACCTGTCCTTCGGCGCCGCGTACTACTGGCTGACCCGCCTCCTGCGCAGCGACAGCGACAGTCACACCACCTGGCTGGACCGCGGCCTGCTGCTGCTGCTGACGGTTTCGGCGCTGGGCGTCAGCTACCTCAGTGGTTCCGGCCTTGGCAGCATCCTGATGATGGTGGCTGCCGGCGTCATTCCGTGGATGCTGTCGGCGCGCCTGTGCGTGCTGTGGCTGCTGGTCAGCCAGCTGGCGGTGGCCCCGGTCTATTACATGCTGCTGCACTTCCCGCTGTTCGAAGCCGTGATGCAATCGCTGCTGTATGGCGGCTTTTCCATGTTCATCTTCGTGACCAGCCTTGTCGCGCGACAGCAGACCCAGGCCCGCGACGAGCAGCGAAGGCTCAATTCGGAGCTGCGCGCCACCCGCGCCCTGCTGGCCGAAAGCGCCCGGGTCAATGAGCGAACCCGCATTTCGCGTGAGCTGCACGATCTTCTGGGGCATCAGCTGACTGCGCTGACCCTGAACCTGGAAGTGGCCGGCCACCTGGCCGAGGGCCAGGCGCTGGACCATGTGAAGCGCTCGCACGCCCTGGCCAAGCTGTTGCTGGGCAACGTGCGCGAGGTGGTCAGCCAGCTGCGTGAGACCGGCGCCATCGATCTGGCCGCGGCACTGCGCCCGCTGACCGAGAATGTGCCTTCGCTGGACATCCAGCTGGACATCGAGGATCCGCTGAACGTGGAGGACCCGCAGAGGGCCCACGTGCTGCTGCGCTGCACCCAGGAGATCATCACCAACGCGGTGCGCCACGCCGGCGCCCGCCACCTGTGGATCAAGGTGTACCGTGAAGCCCCCGACCGGGTGGTGGTGGAGGCCCGCGACGACGGTGTCGGCGCGGATATGGTCAATGTGGGCAATGGCTTGCGCGGCATGCGCGAGCGCCTGCAACAATGTGGTGGCCAGCTGCAGGTCGAAACCCGCCCCGGTGAAGGCTTCCGGTTGCGGGCGACGGTGCCGGCAACGGTGCTGGTGGCCACCCTTACCAAGGTTCCTGAAGGAGTGCGTTGATGATTCGCGTCTGCCTGGTCGACGACCAAACCCTGGTGCGGCAGGGAATCCGCTCCCTGCTGGCGCTCGACGACGGTATCGAGGTGGTGGCCGAGGCCGGCGATGGCCGGCAGGCGGTCGAGCTGATACCGCAGGTGCGTCCCGACGTGGTGCTGATGGACATGCGCATGCCGGTGATGTCCGGGCTGGAGGCGCTGCAGGTGCTGTCGCGCCAGGAGCAGCTGCCGCCGACCATCATCCTCACCACCTTCGACGACGACCAGCTGGTGCTGGCCGGGCTCAAGGCCGGTGCCAAGGGCTACCTGCTCAAGGACGTGACCCTGGCGCAGCTGGTCGGTGCCATCCGCACCGTGGCCGAAGGCGGTTCGCTGGTGCAGCCGGCCGTGACCCAGCGCCTGCTGTCCGGCCTGGAGCATATGCGCAACGAGTTCGTCAGCCTGGACCGGCCGGACCCGTTGACCGACCGCGAGACCGAGATCCTGCGCCTGATGGCCAGTGGCTTCTCCAACAAGGAGATCGCCAATTCGCTGGGTGTGGCCGAAGGCACCATCAAGAACCACGTGTCCAACATCCTGTCCAAGCTGGGCGTGCGCGACCGTACGCGTGCCGTACTGAAGGCGTTCGAGCTTCAGCTGGTCTGAGGAAAACCTTTTCAGGACAATGACTTGAGGCCCAGGCATGGCCCTCGGGTGGGGTTGCCCCCTACTTCACGGGTATCGGTATGCGGTACCCTTCGAATTCTTTGTCCATACAAATACGCAGCCGGCAGGGAAACCGGTGCGCCAATCCCGATAAACAATGCCCGCGAAGCCTGCTAGGATTGGCGCTTCGCTTCAATCAACCCGGCCGTGGGATCGGCCCCGGAGACTCTCTGAATGACCCGTATTATCGAGTTCCTGATCGCCTTGGGGATCGTGGCTGGCCTGTTCGTCATCATTGGCGTATGTCTGCCGGGCGAGCGTCACATCACCGAAAGCATCGAGACCAACCGCAAGATGACGATCGTGTACGACACGGTCAGCAGCCTGCGCCGCTTCAAGGACTGGAACCCGCTGGTACTGCGCGATCCCGCCGTTGAACTGAAGCTGTCCGGCCCGGCCTCCGGCGTCGGTGCCACTCTCGACTTCACCTCCAAGGACCTGGGCACCGGTTCCTGGAAGATTACCGAAGCCGAAGAGAACAAGCGCGTTGCGATCGCCATCGATGACGCCACCAAGGGTCACGACAAGATCACCACCTTCACGCTGGAGCCGACCGGCAAGGGTGGCCGCAACGTCAAGATCACCCAGGACTATTCGGTGAAGTACGGCTTTGACCTGTTCGGCCGTTATGCAGGCCTGTATGTCAGCCGCCAGATCGGCGACGACATCAAGATGGGTCTGTCGCGCATGGCCAACATGCTGGCCACCGTCCCGAACGTGGACTACCGCACCCCGGAAGCCCCGCTGACCGATCTGGGCATCGTCGATGTGCCGGCTGAAGACCTGCTGGTCGTCAACGCCGGTAACGTGGACCGTGGTCAGGACACGATCACCAAGTCCATCAAGGACAACCAGGAGTGGATCAAGCGCGTGATGGAGGCCAATGGCCTTGAAGCCGCCGGTCCGTTCCGCATCATCACCACCGACTTCGGTCAGGAAAAGTACGCCTTCGACATCGCCCAGCCGGTGAAGAAGAAGGGTGCTGAAGGTGCCACCGCTGAAGAGCTGACCGTCAAGATCGACGGTGGCGCTCCGGTCAAGTACGTGCATGTGGCTCCGCACCGTTCGGCGCATGCCGCCTACACCGGCCACATGGCGGGTCTGGACGTGGCCCGCAACGGTCTGCGTGCCTGGGCCGTGACTTCCGGCAACGAAGTGATCGACCGTCCGTACGAAACCTGGAAGGACGGCATCGACAAGTCGTTCACCCCGGAAGGTACCTACGACATCTACTGGGCCGTCAAGTAAGCTTCGGCTGACCCATGTAGTGTTGGACACGAAAACGCGCCGCTCATTGCGGCGCGTTTTTTTTCATCTGGCGCCCGGCAAGGGCGCTGCGCAAGGAGCCCACATGTTCAATCTCGAACGTCGCGCACGTAAGCCTTCGCTGCTGGCCTGCCTGGGTGCGCTGCTGGCCGCCGCCTCGATCAGCCTGTCGGCCTACGCCTCGCACGGTGTGGCCGACCCGCTGGCGCAGCAGCATCTGAACATGGCGGCGCTGTATGCGTTCGCGCATGGTGCGGTACTGGTGGCGCTCGGACCGCGCGCGCAGGGAGCGATCGCGCACCTGGCGCTGTACGTGCTGCTGCTGGGAGTGCTGCTGTTTTCCGGCAGCCTGGTGGGCGGCGCGTTGTGGCAGTGGCCGACGCGGATGGCACCGATTGGCGGCACCAGCATGATGGCCGGATGGGTGTTGCTGGGGATCAATGCGTTGAGGCGGTGACGGCAGCGGAGATCGGCCAAGCACGACACCGCTGCGCCGTCAGCTTCTGTAGAGCCGAGCCATGCTCGGCTTCGAGCGAAGCGACCCGCTTTTGTCTTTGCTCTCTTGTTCCATCCTGCGGCCATGCACTGATTGCCCCAGGCTTTCGCCACGAGGGGCTCAGCCGTTGGCCGGCTTCCAGCACCAGTGCCACGGTTCGTAGACGATTCCGTGCGGGTTGTCGCGGGGGTAGCTCAGATGGAAGCCGTGCTCACCGGCATGGGCCTGCAGCCACGCGAACGCGTCGGTGGCTTCGAACGATTCTTCGGCCGGCGCGTCGCCCGGCGTGCCGATGTCCAGCGCGTGGCCGCTGTGGTGTTCGCTGAACCCCGGTGCGGCATTCACCTTCAGGATCTCTGCCACGCTCAAGCCGCGCGCCAGCTTCCGTTCGAAGATGCCCAGCTGGTAGGCATGGCTGCGGAAGCCGGAGATCGCGTCCAGCGCAATTCCGTCCTGTGCCGCGTGCAGTTGCATCCGCCGCCAGCCCTGCGCGGCGCCACGGCGCAGCCACAATGGGCGGGCGAAGCGGTCGCGACCGGCGAAGTGCAGCAGGCACGGTTCGGATTCCAGCGGCAAGCCGCTGCCGTCTGCGTAGCGCTGTGCATCCAGGCCAAGCTGCTGCAGGCGCTGCTGCAACCCGGCCAGCGGCAGCCATTGTTCTTCCAGCCCGGCGGCGAAGGGCCGCGCTGCCGCGGCATCCAGCAGCGCCAGTGCTTCCTCGACCCCGGGCTCGCGTGGCAGGCGCGGCACCATGGCGTGCACACCCTGCGCCAGTACCGCCGCCAGGTAGCGGCCATCGCGCTTGCGCCGCAGCACCCAGTGCGCCTGCGACAGCAGGCGTGCATCCAGGTTGCTGCGTGCACGCAGCAGGTGGGCGGGCCACAGCTCGATGGCCTCGGTATTGATCAGCAGGGGGGCGCGTCGTTGCATCGCCGCAGCTTACTGCCGTGGCGCCGACGCGGCCACCTTGCGCAGTGCATCGAGTAGGGCCTGCGGCCGGTCCACGCTGAGCAGCAGCGTGCTGCCATCACTGACCGGCAGGGCGAGGACGCGCGCACGGTCGGTGACCAGGGCGAAGCCCTTGCCGCCGCCCTGCAGGCGGAAGTGGCCCGAGTAGAAGCCCGGCATTGAATAGCCATTGGTTTTGACACGGATGCCGTAGCGGCGGTCACGCTGCAGGTCGACCACCTCGGCCTGGTCCAGCCGCAGCTGCGCCACCGGCACGCGCCGCCGATACATCGTCGAGCGCACGTCCAGCAGGTTGCCGGCCAGCGCCACGCGGCGGCGGAAGAATGCGGCTCCCAGCCCGACAGCGAGTACAGCGATGACGATCAGGCTCCATGCCGCACTGCCGCCCATCCGGAACCAGGGCGGCGACAGCGTCACTTCGATCCAGGGGGCGCCTGCCGGTGCCTTGTACAGCTGTGCGTACAGGCAGACCACGAAGGCAGCCAGCAGCGGCAACACGATCCAGAGCACGCGCAGCGGCGAGCTCTCGGCCACGTCAAAGGGTTTGGGGTCGCTGCCGCCCATGGTTCAGGCCTCCTTCTTGAACACCAGCATCGCCGGGCGCATCGGGGCCGGGATGATGACGTTGACCAGTTCCCAGCCAAGCTGGCCCTGGCGGGTCAGTTCACTCTGGATGTCCTCGGCCTTCAGGGTGCCCATCATCGTGGTCTTCACTTCGATGGTCTGGTAACTCCAGCGCGTGCTCATTCCTTGTCCTCCGGCGATGGCGTGGGTTTCGGCAGGCGTCCTGCCCTGCGCAGGGCGTCGCGCAGCACGTATTCGATCTGCGCGTTGAGGCTGCGCAGCTCGTCGTCGGCCCAGCGCTGCGCCGCGGCCAGGACCTCGGCGTTGATGCGCAGCGGATAGGCTTTCTTCTCACTCATGGGGGCTCCTGGCGGGGCGGTGGGGCGCCCCGTTGCGAGTGTGGCTCAATACAGCGAGCCGGCATTGACGATCGGCTGGGTGCCGCGGTCCGAGCACAGCACGGTCAGCAGGTTGCTGACCATGTGCGCCTTGCGCTCCTCGTCCAGTTCAACCACGCCGTTCTTCTGCAGTTCGGCCAGGGCCATCTCGACCATGCCCACTGCACCGGCCACGATGCGCGTGCGTGCGGCGATCACGGCGTTGGCCTGCTGGCGCTGCAGCATGGCCTGGGCAATTTCAGCGGCGTAGGCCAGGTGGCTGATGCGCGCGTCGATCACCTGCACACCCGCATCGGCCAGGCGCTCGGCCAGCTCGTTCTTCAGGTGCTGGGAGATCTCGCTGGCGTGGCTTCGCAGGGCCAGCTGGCCGTCCTCGTGCTGGTCGTAGGGATAGCTGGTGGCCATCGCACGCAGCGCGGATTCGGACTGGATGTGCACGAAGCTCTCGTAGTCGTCCACGTTGTAGACCGCTTCGGAGGCGTCGACCACCTGCCAGACGATCACTGCGGCGATCTCGATCGGGCTGCCGTCCAGCTCGTTGACCTTCAGCTTGCCGCTCTCGAAGTTGCGCACGCGCTGGCTGACCCGGCGCTTGGCGTAGAAGGGGTTGTTCCAGCGCAGGCCGTTGTCCTTGACGGTGCCGACGTACTTGCCGAACAGGCTCAGCACGGCCGCCTGGTTGGGCTGGATGGTGTACAGGCCGGCCAGGATGAAGACCGCGGCAGCGACCACCAGCACGCCGGCCAGCATCAGCAGCAGGTTGGGCGAGCCGGTGCTGGCCTTGGCCGCCACCCCCAGCACGAACAGCGCGCCGCCGGCCAGCGCAGCCAGCAGGGATCCGGCCAGGGTGCCGAGGCCGTTGAGGGAGGCAAGCGACTTCTCTTTCATGGCGGTACGTCCTTGAGGGTTCGAAGTGAAGATATCAAAGTGATATCACTTGTCGACTACCGTTCGTCGGATGCCATGGCCCGGGTGCCCGGCCAGCTAGAATGCCCACCCGCCTTCACATCGCTGCTGGAACTGCCATGGCCAAGCTTGGAACTCCGTTGTCCCCCTCCGCCACCCGCGTGCTGCTGCTGGGCTCGGGCGAACTCGGCAAGGAGGTGGCCATCGAGCTGCAGCGGCTGGGTGTGGAGGTGATCGCCGCCGACCGTTACGCCGACGCGCCGGCGATGCAGGTCGCACACCGCTCGCACGTGATCGACATGCTGGACGCGATGGCCCTGCGCGCGCTGATCGCCCAGGAGCAGCCGCACCTGGTAGTGCCGGAGATCGAGGCCATCCACACCGAGACCCTGGTCCAGCTGGAACAGGAGCAGGGCCTGCGGGTGATCCCGACCGCGCGTGCTGCACGCCTGACCATGGACCGCGAAGGCATCCGCCGCCTGGCCGCCGAAACCCTGGGCCTGCCGACCTCGCCGTACCGCTTCGTCGATACCGAGGCCGAGTACCGTGCTGCCGTGGCCGCCATCGGCCTGCCGTGCGTGGTCAAGCCGGTGATGTCGTCCTCGGGCAAGGGCCAGAGCACCCTGCGCAGCGAGGCGGACATCGCCCCGGCCTGGGAGTACGCGCAGACCGGTGGCCGTGCCGGTGCTGGCCGCTGCATCGTCGAAGGTTTCATCGATTTTGATTATGAGATCACCCTGCTGACCGTGCGCCACGCCGGCGGCACCTCGTTCTGCGCACCGATCGGCCACCTGCAGAAGGACGGCGACTATCGCGAAAGCTGGCAGCCGCAGCCGATGTCGAGCGCGGCACTGGCGCGCGCGGAAGAGATCTCGCGCGCGATCACCGACGACCTCGGTGGCTGGGGCCTGTTCGGTGTCGAGCTGTTCGTGAAGGGTGATGAGGTGTGGTTCAGCGAAGTGTCGCCGCGCCCGCACGACACCGGCCTGGTGACGCTGGTATCGCAGGAGCTGAGCGAGTTCGCGCTGCACGCGCGCGCCATCCTCGGCCTGCCGATTCCGGTGATCCGCCAGAGCGGCCCGTCGGCCTCGTGCGCGCTGCTGGCGCACGGCGAGGGCGTGCCGTACTTCAACAACGTCGCCGCCGCCCTGCAGGTGCCGGACACCGCCGTGCGCCTGTTCGGCAAGCCGAGCGTGCACGGCCATCGCCGCGTGGGCGTGACCCTGGCGCGCGCTGAAACGATCGACGAAGCACGCGCCATCGCGCGTGATGCCGCCGACGCCATCGGCGTCGAACTGCGCCCGTAAAGCGGTAGCGCCGGGCCATGCCCGGCGGCTTTCCCTGCGCTGCGTAAGTTTCCTGTAGAGCCGGGCCCACGCTACGCTCGGCTGCTTTTCAATCCGTGCCGCGCGCGAGAGCCGAGCGTGGGCTCGGCTCTACAGCGCAATCTGCCTTACGGCTTCACATCCACCCACACCAGGTGGTGGTCGCTGCCGTCGGCGATCTTCGCCTCCGGGCTTTCATTGGCCGGCCAGAAGATGCCGCTGCCGATGTACTCGAAACCGGTCGAGGGCAGTACGTAGTCCAGGCGCATGGTGCCGGACTTCGGGCCGAAGTCGCCGGTGGCGTGGAACGGTGCGCCCTTGCGCTCGATGCCCTTGGCCGCATAGGCCAGGCTGGTCTGCTCACCGCCGACGCTGCGCGGGGTGGGGTAGCGCAGCACGCGGGCGTTCTCGATCAGCTCGACGATCGCCTCATGGCGGCCATCGCCGTCGACCGGGTCGTTGTTGAGGTCGCCCAGGATCACGAAGCGTGCGTCCTGCGCCAGGCCACCGCACTGGCCCTTGTCGTCACACAGCCACGGCTTGTCACCCTTGGAAAGGTACTCCTGCCACAGGCGCAGCTCGTCGTGGTTGCGCGCCGCGTTGCGCTTCTCCGGACCGTCGAACACCGGCGGGGTCGGGTGCGAGACCAGCGCATGCACCACGCCGGCCGGGGTCTTCACCGGCACGTCCCAATGCGACTTCGACGACAGGCGCAGCTGCGACCACACCTGGTCGTTGTAGAAGCTCTGGCCGGTACGCGGATCGACCGGGCGGATGGCACCCGGCATCGCACTCCATTTCAGCAGCTGGAAGCTGCGTACCTTGGCTTCATCGATCGGGTAACGCGACAGCACCAGCATGCCGTACTGGCCCGGGTGCAGGCCGTAGCCCCACGCATCGTTGCCGCGGCTGCGGCCTTCGCCGCCGACCACGCCGTTGTTGTCCAGGTCCAGGCCACTGGGCACGCCGGTATTGACCGGGGCCAGATAGCGGTAGGCGAAGTGCAGCGGCTTGCCGCCGCCGGGCTGGGCGACTTCCAGGTAGCGCTTCTGGAACAGGTCGGCGGCGCGATGGGCGTCGTCGAAATCGAATTCGTTCAGCAGCACCAGATCCGGGCGCACCTGCTGCAGTACCGCGGCGATCTTGCGTGCGTGCTCGCTGTCGCCTTCCAGTTCCTTGATCAGGCCACCGGCGTCGTCGGAGTACAGCGAGGTGTTGTAGGTAGCCAGGCGCAGCGCAGTGGACGGCTTTTCGGTCATCGCGGGGGACGTGGCGAAGGCAGGGGCGGTGGCGCCGCAGAGCAGGGCCAGGGCGAGGATCAGGGGATGGCGGCGGGTCATGTTCATGGGCCGTATTGTGCACCTGGCCTGGTGTCAGCGGTTTGTCAGCGCCCGTCCAGTTCGTTGTCGAAATCGTGCCAGCGGCGGCCGTCGTACGCCTCCAGCGGATGGAAGCGGCGCTTGTAGTCCATCTTCTGGTGGCCGCGGATCCAGTAGCCCAGGTACACGTGTGGCAGGCCCTCGCGGCGCGCCCATTCAATCTGCTGCAGGATCGCGAAGGTGCCCAGCCCGCGCGCGGCGTGGTCCGGGTCGAAGAACGTGTAGACCGCCGACAGGCCGTGCTCGGTGACGTCGGTCACTGCCACCCCCAGCAGTTGGCTGGGCTGGCCGTCGTGGCCGGGCAGGCGCATTTCCATGAAACGGGTGTGCGACCAGCTGCCGATCAGGAACTGCTCGAATTCGTGCGGGCCGTGGTCGTCCATGCCGCCATTGGCGTGGCGGTGGGTGAGGTAGCGGTGATACAGCGCGAACAGGTCGTCGCGGGCGGTGGCGGCGGTGATCCGTACCTCCAGGTCGGCATTGCGGGCGGCGCAGCGGCGCTGGCTGCGGTCCGGAGCGAAGCGCGCCACCGGGATCCGCACCGCCACGCAGGCCTGGCAGTGCGCGCAATGGGGCCGGTAGACCAGATCGCCGCTGCGGCGGAAGCCCCAGCTCAGTGCCAGCGGATAGAGCGCACCGAGGCGGCGGTCGTTCGGGTCCAGCACCAGGTCGCGTGCCACCCGGTCCGACCAGTACCCGCAGGGGTGCTCGCCGGTCTGGAAAAGTCGCAGTTCGTCGTCTCTGTCGCCATGCATCGCCATGGGCACAGCATAGCCCCAGGTTGTCGCAGTGGCGGCGACTGTCCGCCGGATGAATGGCACCGGCAGCGGCGTCAACCGATGTCGCGCCCGGGCGTTGTTGTCCCCGAGGGTGAAGTGATCACCCCGACGCTGTTCCCATCCCCAGGAGTGACCTCATGATCCGTACCCCCCTGCTGCTGGCCCTGCTGCTCGGCACCTCCGCTTCCGGTATCGCGCTCGCTGCCGACACCCCGGCTACGCCCGCGCAGCGTCCGGCCAAACTGGACACCAACGGCGACGGCGTCATCGACCGCGGCGAAGCCGCTGCCAACCCGCGCCTGGCCGCGAAGTTCGACGAGCTGGACAAGAACAAGGACGGCAAGCTCTCGCGCGATGAGCTGCCGCGCTGGAAGCATGGTCGCCGTGGCCACGGCGGTGAGCGCTGGGCCAAGCTGGACGTCAACAAGGACGGCCGCATCAGCCGCGAGGAAGCCAAGGCCGATCCGCGCCTGGCCGCGCGCTTCGACCAGCTTGATCTGAACAAGGACGGCTATCTGGACAAGACCGACCGCGAGCTGCGCATGAAGCAGCATCGTGATGCCTGGTTCGCTGCCGCCGACACCAACAAGGACGGCCAGCTGAGCAAGGCCGAGTTCGACGCCGCCAAGGGCCCGATGCACGGTGGCCCGCGCCATGGCGGTCCGCGCGACGGTGGCGCACCGGCGCCGCAGCGCTGAGGGTCGACGCAGTGAATGACGACAACGCCGGCAGACTGCCGGCGTTGTCCGTTATACGTTTCCGCTGCGCATCAATGCATACACCACCAGGGCGATCACGAAGACGTTCGCGCCGATGATGCCGGTGCGCCCGTAGACGGATTCGTATTGCCAGTTGGTTCCGCTGCGGCCGCGCCGCGCCGAATCACGCGCGATCATGGGGGCCATCACGCGCTGCAGCGGCACCAGACACTGGTAGTTCACCGTACCCAGGCCGATGACGAGAATGGCAAGTTGCAGCCACAGCGGCACCTGCAGCATCAGCGAAACCAACAGGCTGGTGCAGACGACCATCGCAGTGAACGTATTGAGGTGCACGAACCGTCGCACGGCCGCCCGTTCCTGCGGGGTGTCTGCGAAGCGCAGCAGGAAGCGGCCCCCCAGATAGCTGCCGATGATGCCACCGACGACGCCCCCGGCAACGGCGGCCCAGTTGCTGGCGGGTATCAGGTGCAGCTGGCTGGCGGCGGCCGTCAGTGAACCCATGGCTGCGCCGCCTGCGGCACTGACGCCGCCCAGGCCCAGCTTGCTGCCGCCCACGCCGACGCCGGTGCTGAGCAGGATCGCGGCACTGGCGGTGCCGGGTGCGGCCACCAGGACCATCGACACCACGGCGGTGGCGAATGCAGCGCTCGGCGCGCTGCTGCGTGCGAACTCACCGAAGCGCTGCAGCAGGCCGTCGCGCACCAGGGTGCGGGCGCGCGACAGGCGCTTGCGCACCGCCGCGTCGCTGAGACCGAGCAGGTCGGCCACTTGCTGCGAGCGCTGGCCTTCGCGGTAGTACAGCAACAGCACTTCGCGGCTGTCGGCGGGTAGGGTGGAGATGATGTCCTCGGCGGCGATTTCTTCCTCCACCCGCTGCAGGCGATCGGCGGCGCCCGGCGACGGATCTGCGGCCATCCCCATCGCCACCTCGGCCGCCTCGCCGGTCAGTGGACGGCCACGCTGGGCGCGCAGCCAGTCGCGGGCCAGGTTGCGGGTGATCTGCCGCAGCCACGGCAGGAAGCTGGTCGCGCTGCGCAGCTGGTGCAGCTGCTGCCAGCCCTTCACAAAGGCTTCCTGGGCAATGTCCTCGCTGGCCTGGCGGTCGCGGGTGATGGCCAGCGCGATGGCGGTGACCGTGTTCTGGCAGGCCAGCACGATGCGGCCGTAGGCGTGCTGGCAACCGCTGGCGGCAGCGGGCAGTTCGCGTTCCAGGGTCTGGTCGATCGATGCGGCGAACGTCGTCATGGCGGCGGCTCTCCTGCTGGGATTGTGTCCCATGACGGAGCTGCGCGCCCAATGTGACCGCAGATGCTGATGCATCTGCGGTCCGCGCATTCCACCTCATCCCCGCGCCGTTGGCGCACCCCCTTGAACAACAAGGGGGCTCCAATCCTGACGGGTTACGGTGAAGTCGCGACCCTGCTGCCAGGCCGCTGTGCTCGCCGGGCATGGCCCGGCGCTACCGCCTCTTACTTGGAGGGCTGGATACGGACCCGGATTTCTTCCTCTTCCGGCGCGGCCTGAGGGGCCGGTTGCGCCTGCTGCGGCTGGGCCTGCGCGGCAGGAGCCGGTGCGGCAGGTGCCGGGGCGCCGCGATGGCGCAGGCCGATCACCAGCGCCACGCCGGCGATCACCACCAGCAGGGCGATGCGGATGCGCCAGGCCCAGCCGCGGCCGCTGCCGCTCGTTTCGGCGGTGTCGCGGAAGGCGAACTCGGCGGTTGGGTGGTCGCGGCGGGTGGTGTCGAGCAGGCGGGCCTCGCGCAGGATTTCGCGTGCGCGCGGCTGATCGTCGGCGCGCACGATCCAGACTGCCGGGTAGGCGTTGGCGTTGCCCAGGTCGGTATAGCTGAACTGACCGCGGCGGCGGGTCTTGTACGAGCGCCCGTTGGTCACCTTGACGTCGATGCCGTGCTCGCGCAGCAGGTCGGCTACGCCTTCGACGGTTTCCACGCGCTGGCTGCTGAAGATCTGGCGCATCGGTTTACTCCTTGGCCGGCACGGCGGCGGCCGCGGCCTGGTCGGGAACCACGCGGATCAGGCCCTCCTGCGCGGTACTGGCCACCAGCACGCCGTTGCGGGTGAAGAACTGGCCGCGGGCCAGGCCGCGCGAATCCTGCGCGCTGGGGCTGTCCAGCGAGTACAACAGCCAGTCGTCGGCACGGAACGGGCGGTGGAACCAGATTGCATGGTCGAGCGAGGCCATCTGCACGTGCGGGTGGTAGTAGCTGATCCCATGGGGGAACGTCGCCGTGCCCAGCAGATGGAAGTCGGAGGCGTAGGCCAGCAGCGCCTGGTGCAGCTCCGGGGCATCGCCTACCGGCTCGCTCAGGCGCAGCCACACCTGGTGGTAGGGCGGGCGCTTGGGCGGGTTCAGTTCGTCACGCGGGTAGACGTGGCGGAACTCGAACGGGCCGCCGCGCGACAGCCAGCGCTGCACCTTAATCGGCAGCCGCTCCAGCACTTCGGCCGGCAGCGGACGGTTCGGCTCGATGTCTTCCGGCTGCGGCACTTCGGGCATCTTGTGCTGGTGCTCGGCGCCGGTCTCGGCCTGCTGGAACGAGGCCGCACAGAAGAAGATCACCTTGCCGTGCTGGATCGCAGTCACCCGGCGTACCGAGAAGCTGCCGCCGTCGCGGGTGCGGTCCACGTCGTAGACGATCGGGTGGTCGATGTTGCCGGCGCGCAGGAAGTAGGCGTGCAGCGAGTGCACGTGGCGGCCGTTGTCGACCGTGGCCTGGGCCGCGGCCAGCGCCTGGCCCAGCACCTGCCCGCCGAACACGTACTTGGTGCCGATGTCGCGGCTCTGCCCGCGGAACAGGTTGTCCTCCAGCCGCTCCAGGGTGAGCAGGTCGATCAGCTCGGAGACGACGGGTTCGGGCGTGTCGTTCAAGGGGGCGGCCACGGCAGTGAAAGAGGGCCTGATTATACCGGTCAGGGGTCAGTTCCCTTTCGCCCGGCGAAAGGGATCTGACCCCGGGCGAGGCAACCGCTATTTGCCGAGGCGGGCCACGAGCGCCTGCAGGGCGTTCTGTGCGTCCGGCGCAAACCAGGCCTCGACGAAGCGGTCGAGCTGGATCAGGTCCGGTTGCAGCGCCACGTGCAGGTCCGCGCGGGCGATGGCGCGGGTCAGCAGCATCGGCTGGCGCGGCTGCTTGAGCAGGTTCTGCAGCCAGGCCACGGCACGCGCGACCACCAGGTCACCTTCGGCCAGTTCGTCGACCAGGCCGATCTGCAGCGCCTGTTCGGCCGGCACCAGCGAACCGGTGGTCAGCAGGACACCGGCGCGGTGCACGCCCACCGCACGGCGCAGCAGGCGCTGGATGCCCTCCGGTGCGATCAGGCCGACCTGCACTTCGTTCAGGCCGATGGCATACGGTCGCGACGGATCGGCGCTGCGCGCCATGACGCGGTAGTCGCAGCACAGGGCCAGCACGCAGCCACCCGCCGGGGCGTGGCCGGTGATCGCCGCGACCACCGGAATGCGGCTCTCGGCCAGCGTGCGCACGGCGCCAAAGAAGGCGTTCCAGGTGTCCAGCAACTTGTGCTTGTCATCGCCGTGCGAGAGCAGGTGCGGCACGTCCATGCCGCCGGTGAAGATGCGCTCGCTGCCCGACAGCACGATGCCGTGCGCGTCTTCGGCCATGGCCAGCTCGATGGCATGGATCAACTGCCGGCACAGTTCGGTGTCCAGTGCGTTGACCGGCGGCCGCGCCAGGCGCAGTTCGCGAATGGGGCCATGGTTGATCACCTCGATGAGCGTCGTCATGCTGCGGTCTCGTTGCGAAGAAGGAACCTGGACGATGATAACCAAACCATTCGTTGGCGTACTGTTGGTTCTGTGTGCGGCCGCAGCATCGGTTTCGGCGGCGGAACCGGCCTGCGTCACGGTGGAGCAGGGCTGGGCGCGGTTGCCACCGAATCCGGCGATGCCGATGACCGCCGGCTACGGCGTGATCCACAACGGCTGCAGCAAGGCGGTGGTGATCACCGGCGCAGCCAGCAGCAGCTTCGATGATGTGTCGCTGCACGAGACCACGATCGTTGATGGCGTCAGCCGCATGCGCGCGATCGAGCGCATGCCATTGGCACCGGGCGCGCGTGCCGAGCTCAAGCCCGGTGGCCTGCACCTGATGCTGATGCAGGGCAAGGGCGCGCTGAAGGAGGGGCAGGCAGTGCCGCTGCGGCTTCAGCTGGAGGGCGGTGGCGAGGCCAGCGCGACACTGACCGTGCGCAAGGTCGCGCCGTAACGCGTCGCCAGTTTCGCCGGGTCATGCTCGGCGAGACGCTACGTCCAGTCGTACGAGAACAGCACCGTGCGGCTTTCCGGCTCGTACAGCATCACGATGGCATCGGCGCCGGCCGCGCACCAGTTGTAGCCGGCGACTTCGGCCACGGCGAAGAACTTGTTGCCATTGCGGGTGATGGTTACGTCTTCCATGTCTGGCGTGCGATCACGGTCATGCATTGGAGGGAGGATTGAGATCCCAAATGCTGTCGGGATCTCTGCAGTCTCCGTCCAGTTGCCATACGAAATCGCGCCGCCCAGCGCATCCAGCCACGCTTGCTCGCCGGGCTCACCATCGCCATAGCGCGAATAGCTGGCCAGCCTGCCGTGCTGCTGGAAATAGGCCTGGGCCTTGGCATGGCTGCCGCGCATCTCAGCACTATGCGCACGCGCGTCTTCGTCTTCTACTGCGTCGCCCTGGAAATAGCCCTCGTTGCCGAGGAAGCGCATGCGGTTGTCGTCCGTTAATTCGAACGAGATCCAGTTGCTGCCGGTGAACTCGTTGTGGTGTTCTTCGGTGTTGTCGCCGATGCAGCCTTCGTACGGCTCGATCGGGCACAGCATCGTCGCCACCTGGCCAGCCAGTTCCGGGCGCAGCACGCCCAGGTCGATCTTCAGCAGCGGCAGCAGATGCTGGGCGAGCCACGCCTGGTCAGCGGGGAAGACGTCGGTGGGGAAGGGGACCATGCCGGGCAGCAGGTCGCTCAGTTCAGTCTGGTGGATCATGTCAGTCCTTTGAATTGCAACGGTAGCGCCGGGCCACGCCCGGCGGACCAGACGCCGACCAAGATCGGCATCTACCAGAAGCGGATCAGCTCGACGCGCTGCGGATCGCCTCCGGCAGCGGTGCGCTCCTGCCGGTCTGCGTATCCATCCAGACCACCACCACGTTACCGTCGGAATACAGCTTCGAATCGTCCTGCTGGTCGACGATGCGGTGGCCGATGGTCACGCTGCTGTTGCCCAGGCGCTCGACGAACAGCTCGACCAGGATGTCGTTGGGCCACACGATCGGCAGCCGGTAGTTGACGTTGGTCGCGGCCACCACCGGTGCGATGCGGTCGGTCATCGACACGCCTTCAACGCCCAGCATCCAGCGCACGCGGGCTTCTTCCAGATAGGAAATGTACTTGGCGTTGTTGACGTGGCCCATGCTGTCCATGTCGCGCCACCGCACGCTGATCGGGATGCGGGCCAGGATCTTGTGTTCGCTGCTCATCAGGCGTCCTTCTTCTTGCGGGTCGTCGCGGTCTTGCTGGTCTTGCCGGTGCTCTTGGCAGCCACCGCCTTCTTCGCCGGCTTCTCAGGCTTCACCTTGCGTGGCGGACGGGCGTCGGGCTTGTTGGCCACCGCAGCCGGTTGCTCCGGGCGCGCGCTGGTGGAGGGCAGCATGCGGGCCAGGAACTGGCCGGTGTACGACTGCGGGCAGGCCGCCACGTCCTCCGGCGTGCCGGTGACCAGGATGGTGCCACCGCGATGGCCGCCTTCCGGTCCCAGATCCACAATCCAGTCGGCGGTCTTGATCACGTCCAGGTTGTGCTCGATCACCACCACCGTGTTGCCTTCGTCGCGCAGCTTGTGCAGCACGCCCAGCAGCGCTTCGATGTCGTGGAAGTGCAGGCCGGTGGTCGGCTCGTCGAGGATGTACAGGGTGCGGCCGGTATCGCGGCGTGACAGTTCCTTGGACAGCTTCACGCGCTGCGCTTCACCACCGGACAATGTGGTCGCGCTCTGGCCCAGCTTGATGTAGCTCAGGCCGACGTCGACCAGTGTTTCCAGCTTGCGCGCGATCGACGGCACCGGCTCGAACAGCTTCAGCGCATCCTCGACGGTCATTTCCAGCACGTCGTTGATGTTGAAGCCCTTGTACAGGATCTCCAGCGTCTCGCGGTTGTAGCGCTTGCCATGGCAGACATCGCACGGCACGTACACGTCCGGCAGGAAGTGCATTTCGACCTTGATCAGGCCATCACCCTGGCAGGCTTCGCAGCGGCCGCCGCGCACGTTGAAGCTGAAGCGGCCCGGCGAATAGCCACGCGCACGCGCTTCGGGCACCTGTGCGAACAGTTCGCGCAGGGGAGTGAACAGGCCGGTGTAGGTGGCCGGGTTCGAACGCGGGGTGCGGCCGATCGGCGACTGGTCGATGTCCACCACCTTGTCGAACAGGTCCAGGCCATCGATCTCCTTGTAGGGAGCGATTGGATGCGAGGCGCCGTTGATCTCGTTGGCGGCCAGCGAGAACAGGGTGTCGTTGATCAGGGTCGACTTGCCCGAGCCGGACACGCCGGTCACGCAGGTCAGCAGCCCCGACGGAATCGCCAGGTCCACGCCCTTCAGGTTGTTGCCGGTCGCCCCGCGCAGATGCAGGGTCATTTTCGGGTTCGGGGTGTGCCGGCGCGCCGGGATCTCGATCGCGCGCTTGCCCGAAAGGTACTGGCCGGTCAGCGAGCGTGGTGCCTCCAGGATGTCCTGCAGGGTGCCCTGGCCGACGATCTCGCCGCCGTGCACGCCCGCGCCCGGGCCGATGTCCAGCACATAGTCGGCCAGCCGGATCGCATCCTCGTCATGCTCGACCACGATCACCGTGTTGCCCAGGTCACGCAGGCGGGTGAGGGTGCCGAGCAGGCGTTCGTTGTCGCGCTGGTGCAGGCCGATCGACGGCTCGTCGAGCACGTACATCACGCCGACCAGGCCGGCGCCGATCTGGCTGGCCAGGCGGATGCGCTGCGCCTCGCCTCCGGACAAGGTGTCGGCCTTGCGCTCCAGGGTCAGGTAATCCAGGCCGACATCGACCAGGAAGCCGAGGCGTTCGCCGATCTCCTTGACGATCTTCGCGGCGATCTCGCCGCGCCAGCCCGGCAGGCTCAGTTCGCTGAAGAACTTCAGTGCCTCGTCGATCGGCAGCACCACCAGCTCCGGTAGCGGACGATCGGCCACGAACACGTTGCGTGCCGCCTTGTTCAGGCGCGCGCCGTTGCATTCCGGGCACGGCTGTTCGCTGATGTACTTGGACAGCTCCTCGCGCACCGCCGACGATTCGGTTTCCTTGTAGCGGCGTTCGAGGTTGGGAATGATGCCCTCGAAGCGATGCTTGCGCTGGGTGCGGCCACCGGCTTCGGTGAAGTAGGTGAAGGTGATCGTTTCGTCGCCGCTGCCGTACAGCACGGCCTGCTGGATCTTGGCCGACAGCGAGTTCCACGCGACGTCCACGTCGAACTTGTAGTGCTTGGCCAGCGAGGCGATCAGCTGGAAGTAGTAGGCGTTGCGACGGTCCCAGCCACGCACCGCACCAGCGGCCAGCGACAGCTCCGGGTGCACGACCACGCGCGAAGGGTCGAAGAACTCGGCGATGCCCAGGCCATCGCAGCCGGGACAGGCACCCATCGGTGCGTTGAACGAGAACAGACGCGGTTCCAGCTCCGGCAGCGAGTAGTCGCAGACCGGGCAGGAGTACTTGGAGGAGAACAGTGCAGGCGTGGCGTCGGCGGTGTCCAGGCTCTGCACCGAGGCCATGCCATCGCCGAGCTTCAGCGCGGTCTCGAAGCTCTCGGCCAGGCGCTGCTTGATGTCCTCGCGCGGGCGGAAGCGGTCGATCACCGCCTCGATGGTGTGCTTCTGGCGCAGCGCCAGCGGCGGCACCGCATCGATTTCATGCAGCTCGCCGTCCACGCGCACACGCACGAAGCCCTGCGCGCGCAGCTGGTCGAACACCTGGGCGTGTTCGCCCTTGCGGTCGCGGATGACCGGGGCCAGCAGCATGTAGCGCTGTTCCGGGTCCAGGGTCAGTACCTGATCGACCATCTGGCTGACCGTCTGCGCTTCCAGCGGATAGCCGTGGTCCGGGCAGCGCGGAGTGCCGACGCGGGCGTACAGCAGGCGCAGGTAGTCGTAGATCTCGGTGATGGTGCCGACCGTCGAACGCGGGTTGTGCGAGGTCGACTTCTGCTCGATCGAGATGGCCGGAGACAGGCCTTCGATGTGGTCCAGGTCCGGCTTTTCCATCACGCTCAGGAACTGGCGCGCATAGGCCGACAGCGATTCGACGTAGCGGCGCTGGCCTTCTGCATAGATGGTGTCGAACGCCAGCGAGGACTTGCCCGAACCGGACAGGCCGGTGATCACGATCAGCTTGTCGCGGGGCAGGTCGAGGTCGAGGTTCTTCAGATTGTGCGTCCGCGCGCCGCGGATGCGGATGAAATCCATCGCCATGGGGGATCCGGTTGTGGGGGCGTTGGCTGGGTGCCGGGCCAGCAGGGAACGGCAATCGGTCAGCCTACCGAGGTGACCAGATGGGGGCAATGGGCGACAATGCCAGCCCGATGTCTCACCTGATGAGACAGGCCGACAGCTTTGTGTAGAGCCGGGCCATGCCCGGCTGCCTGGGCCCCGGACCGTTCAGCCGGGCATGGCTCGGCCCTACAGGGCCGGCCCCGGGCTGTGCAGGGGTTGACTTGACCCGCGCCCGCTGATCTGCGTACAATTCCGCTCCTGTCCGCCCTCGATGGCGGCAGCTCAGACCACAATAACTACAGAGGAAGGCCTGGTCATGTACGCAGTACTGGTCACCGGCGGTAAGCAATACCGCGTGGCGCAGGGCGAAAAGCTCCGCATTGAAAAGCTCGAAGTCGAAGTCGGCAGCGAGATCAAGTTTGACAACATCCTGATGCTGGGTGACAGCGACGGCGTGAAGCTGGGCGATGCGCTGAAGGGCGCTGCCGTCACCGCCAAGGTCCTGTCCCAGGGTCGTGCTGACAAGGTCCGGATCATCAAGTTCCGTCGCCGCAAGCACCACATGAAGCGTCAGGGTCACCGTCAGTACTACACCGAAATCGAGATCACCGGCATCGCCGGCTAAGCATCAGGAGAAGCAGTCATGGCACATAAAAAGGGCGTAGGCTCCTCGCGCAACGGTCGCGACTCCAACCCGAAGTACCTGGGCGTCAAGATCTTCGGCGGCCAGGCCATCGAAGCCGGCAACATCATCGTGCGTCAGCGCGGCACCCAGTTCCACCCGGGTTCGGGCGTTGGCCTGGGCCGTGACCACACCCTGTTCGCCCTCGTGGACGGCAAGGTGGAGTTCTCGGTCAAGGGCGCCAAGAAGCGCCGCACCGTCAGCATCGTCTCGGCCGACGCCTGATCCAGGCATCGCCGGCACCCGTGCCCCGGCATGGGAGTGCTGCATGAAGAGCCCCGCTTCGGCGGGGCTTTTCGTTAGAGTTGAAGCAAGACCGGCTTGGCCGGGTTACCGGCCCGCGGCCGGCATGACATTCAAGGTGGCGGCCAGCAGGCCGCGCCCATCGCAGGCATCGAAACAATGAAACTGGTAGACGAAGCAGAAATCGAAGTGTTCGCCGGCAACGGCGGCAACGGCTGCATTGGCTTCCGTCGCGAGAAGTTCATTCCGCTCGGCGGCCCGGACGGCGGCGACGGCGGTGCGGGCGGCAGCGTTTACATCCGCGCCGACGAAAACCTGAACACCCTGGTCGACTTCCGCCATGAGCGCATCTTCAAGGCGCAGCGTGGCGAGAACGGCATGGGGCGCCAGGCCTATGGCAAGGGCGGCGAAGACCTGACCATCACCGTGCCGGTCGGCACCGTGGTGATCAACGTCGCCACCGATGAAGTCATCGGCGACCTGACCCAGCACGGCGATCGCCTGCTGGTGGCCAAGGGCGGCCGCGGTGGCCTGGGCAACATGCACTTCAAGAGCTCGACCAATCGCTCGCCGCGCCAGGCGCTGCCGGGCGAGCCGGGTGAGGAGCGCACGCTGAAGCTGGAGCTGAAGCTGCTGGCCGACGTCGGCCTGCTGGGCTTCCCCAACGCCGGCAAGAGCACCCTGATCCGCGCCGTTTCGGCGGCGACGCCGAAGGTGGCCGATTACCCGTTCACCACGCTGTACCCGAACCTGGGTGTGGTGAAGGTGGAGAACTACCGCAGCTTCGTGATTGCCGACATTCCGGGCCTGATCGAAGGGGCCGCGGATGGCGCCGGCCTCGGTGCGCAGTTCCTGCGGCACCTGCAGCGCACCCGTCTGCTGCTGCACCTGGTGGACATCTCGCCGATGGAAGGTGGGGTGGAAGGCATTTCCCCGGTCGAGCAGGTGCGTGCGATCGAGCGCGAACTGGAAAAGCACGATCCGGAGCTGCTGCAGAAGCCGCGGTGGCTGGTGCTGAACAAGGCTGACCTGATGTTCGAAGACGAAGCGAAGGCCGCGGCCGAGCAGATCGTCGCCGAGCTGGGCTGGAAGGAGCCGTGGTTCCTGGTCTCGGCGCTGGGCCGCGAAGGCACCTTCCCGATCATGAGCCGGATCATGGCGTTCTTCGATCGCCAGAAGGAAGACGAGCTGGAAGCCCGCAACGCGCAGTGATGCCGTTGTGGTTCCATGCGAAAAACCCGGCTTCGGCCGGGTTTTTCATTTGGTAGTGCCGGCCGCGCGGCCCCGCGGATCGCCCGGACCGCAGGCAACAAAAAACCCGGCCGAGGCCGGGCTTTTGTCTGCAGCCCAAACCCCGAAGGGCAGGGCGGCAACGCCGGATCAGGCGGCCTTGAGGGCCTTGATGCGGTCGTTCAGGCGGCTCTTATGGCGAGCAGCCTTGTTCTTGTGGATCAGGCCACGCGCGCTGAAGCGATCCAGGATCGGCTGGGCAACGGCGAAGGCGGCTTCGGCGCCGGCGGCATCGTTGGCGTCCAGCGCCTTGATCACTTTCTTGACAGCGGTGCGCAGCATCGAGCGCTGAGCCACGTTGCGCGCGTTGCGCACGACGGTCTGCTTGGCGCGCTTCTTGGCGGACTTGATATTGGCCACGGTGGTGGTTTCCTGAAAAAATCGGTGTTATGGGAACAGCAAGCTAGCTAGTATGATGGCCCGAGAAATGCACGTCAAGTCGATTGTCAAGAGGGACGCTGAGTGAGTTCACCGAAGATGTTGCGAGGCCTGCTGTCGTTCAGCAGCATGACCATGGTCTCGCGGGTGCTCGGACTTGTCCGGGACCAGGTGATCACCACCACGTTCGGCACCAATGCGGTCACCGATGCGTTCTGGGTTGCCTTCAGGGTACCCAATTTCCTGCGCCGGTTGTTCGCCGAAGGCTCTTTCGCCACCGCTTTCGTGCCGGTGTTCACGGAAGTGAAGGAAACCCGCAGCCACGCCGAACTGCGTGAGTTGATGGCCCGCACCGCCGGTACCCTGGGGGCGGTGCTGATGCTGGTCACCGCCGTGGCGCTGATCTTCGCACCGCAGCTGGCCTCGGTCTTCTCAAGCGGCGTTGATACCGACCCGGTGAAGCAGGGCCTGCTGATCGACCTGTTCCGCCTGACCTTCCCGTTCCTGTTGTTCGTCTCGCTCACCGCGCTGGCCGGCGGCGCGCTGAACAGCTTCCAGCGCTTCGCCATGCCGGCGCTCACCCCGGTCATCCTCAACCTGTGCATGATCGCCGGTGCGCTGTGGCTGGCCCCGCGGCTGGGCGGCACTCCAGAGAAGCAGATCCTGGCACTGGGCTGGGCGGTACTGGCCGCCGGTATCCTGCAGCTGCTGTTCCAGCTGCCCTCGCTGAAGGGCATCAACCTGCTGACTCTGCCGCGCTGGGGCTGGCGCCACCCGGGCGTGCGCAAGGTGATGACGCTGATGGTGCCGACCCTGTTCGGCTCGTCGGTGGCGCAGATCAACCTGCTGCTGGACACCGTCATCGCGGCCAAGCTGACCGATGGCTCGCAGTCCTGGCTGTCGCTGGCCGACCGCTTCCTGGAGCTGCCGCTGGGCGTGTTCGGCGTGGCGCTGGGCACGGTGATCCTGCCGGCGCTGGCTCGCCACCACGTGAGTACTGACCGCGAGGGCTTCTCGCGCTCGCTGGACTGGGGCCTGCGCATGACCCTGCTGATCTCGGTGCCGGCCATGCTGGGCCTGCTGCTGCTGGCCGAGCCGCTGATCGCGACCATCTTCCAGCACGGCCAGTTCAGCGCCTTCGATACCCGCATGACCGCGCTGTCGGTGTACGGCCTGAGCTTCGGCCTGCCGGCGTTCGCCCTGCTGAAGGTGGTGCTGCCGGCGTTCTACGCCCGCCAGGACACCAAGACGCCGGTCCGTGCCGGTGTGGCCGCGCTGGTGGCCAACATGGTGTTCAACTTCGCGCTGCTGGCCGTGCTGTACCAGGTGATGGTGCCCGATGAGCTGAAAGCGCAGGGCGTAATGGCGGCCATCGGCAAGCAGCCGGGCCTGCACCTGGCGCTGGGCATTGCCAGCGCACTGTCCAGTTACCTGAACCTGGGCCTGTTGTGGTACTGGCTGGGCAAGACCGACGTCTACCAGCGCCGGCCGGGCTGGGGCGGCTATCTGCTGCGCCTGCTGCTGGCCTGTGCGGCCATGGTTGGTGTGCTGCTGGCCCTGTTGCACTGGCTGCCAGCGTTCTCCGCGATGGGTGTCTGGGAGCGGATCGGCAGCCTGTCGCTGCTGGTCGGCGGTGGCGGTGCGACCTACGCGGTGGCCATGCTGGCGATGGGCTTCCGCCCGCGCGACCTGCGTGGGCATTGATCGCGGCCCGTGGCGGCTATACTTCAGGGTTACACCATTGAAACGGCGGCCCCGGTCGGGCCGGAACGAGAGTTGATGAGCAGGCTGTTCAGAAGCGTCGAGGGCGGGGAGCTGTTCCCGAACGGAAGCGTGGTCTGTATCGGTGCATTCGACGGCCTCCACCTGGGTCATCGTGCGCTGGTCCGCCACGCGGTTGCCCGCGCGCGCGCCTTGGGCGTGGCCGCGGTGGCCGTGGCGTTCGAGCCGCTGCCGCGTGAATTCTTCGCCCAGGGCACGCCGCCGCCGCGGCTGACCCTGGCCCGCAGCAAGGTCGAGATCCTGCGCGAGCTCGGTGTCGATGCGATCGGCCTGCTGTGTTTCGACGCGGCAATGGCGGCGATGCCGGCCGAGACCTTCGTGCACCAGCTGCTTGTCAATCGCCTGAGTGCGCGTGAGGTCTGGATCGGGCCGGAGTTCTGCTTCGGCAACCGCCGTCGCGGCGACCTGGCCCTGCTGCAGAAGATGGGCGCCGAACTGGGCTTTACCGCGGGTGAAATCGAAGCGGTCGACCTGCATGGCGAGCGCATCTCCAGCACCCGCATCCGCCAGCTGCTGCAGGAGGGCGACTTCGCCCGCGCCAACGATCTGCTGGGCCGACCGTACGCGATCAGCGGCCGGGTGGTGCGCGGGCGCCAGCTCGGCCGTACGCTGGGCTTCCCCACCGCCAACCTGCGTTTCCCGAAGACCCCTGCGCTGTCGGGCATCTACGCGACCTGGGTGCACGGCGTGTTCGACCAGCCGTGGCCGTCGGTGTCCAGCTTCGGCACGCGGCCGACGGTGGAGGGCGTGGAGCCGCTGCTGGAAGCCCACCTGTTCGATTTCCAGGGCGACCTGTACGGTCGACACATCGAAGTGGAATTCGTCGCCAAGCTGCGCGACGAAGAGAAATTCAATGATCTGGCGGCCCTGACCGACCAGATGCACCGCGACGCCGAACAGGCGCGCGCCATCCTTTCCGAACATAGATTGCGAGCCACTGCGTGAGCCAGGACTACAAGACCACCCTGAACCTGCCAGCCACCGAATTCCCGATGCGCGGCGACCTGCCCAAGCGCGAGCCGGGCATTCTGGCGCAGTGGGAAGCGCAGGGGCTCTACCAGCAGCTGCGCGACAACGCCGCCGGCCGCCCTCTGTTCGTGCTGCACGATGGCCCGCCGTACGCCAACGGCCGCATCCACCTCGGCCACGCGGTCAACAAGATCCTGAAGGACATCATCGTCAAGTCGCGCTACCTGGCCGGCTTCGATGCGCCCTACGTGCCGGGCTGGGACTGCCATGGCCTGCCGATCGAGATCGCGGTCGAAAAGAAGTGGGGCAAGGTCGGCACCAAGCTCGACGCCGTTGAATTCCGCCAGAAGTGCCGCGAGTTCGCCGAAGAGCAGATCAACATCCAGCGCGTGGACTTCAAGCGCCTGGGTGTGACCGGCGACTGGGACAACCCGTACAAGACCCTGAGCTTCGACTTCGAAGCCAACGAGATCCGTGCGCTGGCCAAGGTCGTGGCCAATGGCCACCTGGTCCGCGGCGCCAAGCCGGTGTACTGGTGCTTCGACTGTGGCTCGGCGCTGGCCGAGGCCGAGATCGAGTACCAGGAAAAGGAATCGCCGGCGATCGACGTGGCCTACGCCGCGCGTGATGCGCAGGCCATCGGCCAGGCGTTCGGCGTGAGCGTGCCGGCCGACGTCGAAGTGGCGGTGCCGATCTGGACCACCACCCCGTGGACGCTGCCGGCCTCGCTGGCGGTATCACTTGGTGCGGAGATCAACTACATCCTGGCCGAAGGCCCGGCGCACAACGGCAAGCGCCGTTGGCTGGTGCTGGCTGCCGCGCTGGCCGAGCGCGCACTGCAGCGCTACGGCGTGGACGAAGTGGTGCTGCACGGTGAAACCACCGGCGCGGCGCTGGAAAACCAGCTCCTGGCGCATCCGTTCTACCCGGAACGCGGGATCCTGGTGCTCAACGGCGACCATGTGTCCGACGAGGACGGTACCGGTGCGGTGCATACCGCCCCCGGCCATGGCCAGGAAGACTTCGTGGTCAGCCAGAAGTACGGCCTGCTGGACAAGTACAACGCCGGCCAGGTGACCCCGATCGACGGCCGTGGCGTGTACCTGGAATCGACCCCGCCGGCCGGTGACGTGGTGCTGGCTGGCCAGCACCTGTGGAAGGCGCAGGAGGCCATCGTCGGCGTGCTGCGCGACAACGGTTCGCTGCTGGCGTTCCATCCGATCCGCCACAGCTACCCGCACTGCTGGCGCCACAAGACGCCGGTGGTGTTCCGCGCCACTCCGCAGTGGTTCATCTCGATGGACAAGGCCAACCTGCGCAACGATGCGCTGGCCGCCATCGACACCGTCGGCTGGTTCCCGACCTGGGGCAAGGCGCGCATCCAGAGCATGGTCGACGGTCGTCCGGACTGGACCATCTCGCGCCAGCGCACCTGGGGTGTGCCGATCGCACTGTTCACCCATCGCCAGACCGGCGAGATCCACCCGCGTTCGGTGGAACTGATGCAGCAGGTCGCCGACCGCGTCGAAGCCGAGGGCATCGACGTGTGGTATTCGCTGGATGCTGCCGAACTGCTGGGTGCCGAAGCGGCCGACTACGAGAAGGTCACCGACATCCTCGACGTCTGGTTCGATTCGGGCGTGACTCATGAGGGCGTGCTCGCCGCGCGTGGCTTCGGCAAGCCGGCCGATCTGTACCTGGAAGGTTCCGACCAGCACCGTGGCTGGTTCCAGTCTTCGCTGCTGACCGGCGTGGCCATCGACAAGCGCGCCCCGTACAAGCAGTGCCTGACCCACGGCTTCACCGTGGACGAGCACGGCCGCAAGATGTCCAAGTCGCTGGGCAACGGCATCGAGCCGCAGGACATCATGAACAAGCTGGGCGCGGACATCCTGCGCCTGTGGATCGCCTCGGCCGACTACAGCAACGAGATGTCGCTGTCGCAGGAGATCCTCAAGCGTAACGCCGACGCCTACCGTCGCCTGCGCAACACCGCACGCTTCCTGCTCGGCAACCTGGACGGTTTCGATCCGGCCCAGCACCTGCAGCCGCTGGATCAGATGGTCGCGCTGGACCGTTGGATCGTGCATCGCGCGTGGGAGCTGCAGGAGAAGATCAAGGCGGCCTACGACGGCTACAACATGGCCGAGATCGTGCAGCTGCTGCTGAACTTCTGCAGCGTGGACCTGGGCTCGCTGTACCTGGATGTGACCAAGGACCGCCTGTACACGATGCCGACCGATTCGCACGGTCGCCGTTCGGCGCAGAGCGCGATGTACCACATCGCCGAAGCGTTCACCCGCTGGGTCGCACCGATCCTGACCTTCACCGCCGACGAGCTGTGGGGCTACCTGCCGGGCGAGCACGCCGGCCACGTGCTGTTCACCACCTGGTACGACGGCCTGGCGCCGCTGCCGGCCGATGCGCAGCTCAACGCCGCCGATTTCGACCAGCTGCTGGCTGTGCGCGAGCAGGTGGCCAAGGTGCTGGAACCGATGCGCGCCAACGGTGCCATCGGTGCCGCGCTGGAAGCGGAAATCACCATCGCCGCCAGCGAAGAGCAGGCCGCGCGCTGGCAGCCGCTGGCCGATGAACTGCGTTTCCTGTTCATCAGTGGTGACGTGCAGGTGCGTCCGGCGACCACCGACGAGGTGTTCGTCAGCGCCCAGCCGACCACCAAGGCCAAGTGCGTGCGTTGCTGGCACCACCGCGCCGACGTCGGCAGCAATGCCGATCATCCGGAGCTGTGCGGTCGCTGCGTGAGCAACATCACCGGTGCCGGTGAAGTGCGGAGCTGGTTCTGATGGCCGCGCCCCGTCCACATCCGAACGCCCTGGTCTGGCTGCTGCTGTCGGCGGCCATCATCGGCCTGGACCAGTGGTCCAAGGCCTGGGTCCTGTCGAGCCTGCCGGAGTTCCAGCCGGTGGTGGTCATCGATGGCTTCTGGAACTGGTACCGCACCTACAACACCGGTGCGGCGTTCAGTTTCCTGAGCGACGCCGGTGGCTGGCAGAAGCACTTCTTCACCGTGCTGGCGATCGTCATCAGCGGCCTGATGGCCTGGTGGCTGCGCGGCACCGCCCGTGGCAACTGGAAGGCCGCCGTGCCGTATGCGCTGATCATCGGCGGGGCCATCGGCAACGTGATCGACCGCCAGGTGCACGGCCACGTGGTCGATTTCATCCAGTGGTACGTGGGCAGCTACACCTGGCCCTCGTTCAACATTGCCGATTCGGCCATCGTGGTGGGGGCCATCGGCATCGCCCTGTTTGGCCTGTTCGACGGCAAGTCCGCCAAAAAGGCGGATAATGCCAACCCGAAACCGTAAGCCGGCCGCTGCCGGGAGACTGAACTGATGGATGTGCTGCTCGCCAACCCGCGTGGTTTCTGTGCCGGTGTCGATCGTGCGATCGAGATCGTCAAGCGCGCGATCGAAACGCTGGGCGCACCCATCTACGTCCGCCATGAAGTGGTGCACAATCGCTTCGTGGTCGACGACCTGAAGCAGCGCGGCGCGATCTTCGTCGAGGAACTGGACGAAGTGCCGGACAACAACACGGTGATCTTCAGCGCGCATGGCGTGTCCCAGGCGGTGCGCCAGGAAGCCGAGCGCCGTGGCCTGAAGGTGTTCGACGCCACCTGCCCGCTGGTGACCAAGGTCCACTTCGAGGTCGCCCGCCACTGCCGTGCCGGCCGTGACGTGGTGCTGATCGGCCACGCCGGTCACCCGGAAGTGGAAGGCACCATGGGCCAGTGGAACCGCGAAGCCGGCACCGGCCAGATCTACCTGGTGGAGGACGTGGAGCAGGTTGCCACGCTGCACATCAACCAGCCGGAAAACTTCGCCTACACCACCCAGACCACGCTGTCGGTGGACGACACGCGCGGCATCATCGATGCATTGCGCGAGCGCTTCCCGGCGATGCAGGGCCCGAAGAACGACGACATCTGCTACGCCACGCAGAACCGCCAGGACGCCGTGCGCGACCTGGCCAAGCGCTGCGACCTGGTGCTGGTGGTCGGTTCGCCGAACAGCTCCAACTCCAACCGTCTGAGCGAGCTGGCCCGCCGTGAGGGCGTGGAGTCGTACCTGATCGACGGCGCGCACGAGATCGATCCGGCGTGGGTGGCAGGCAAGCAGCACATCGGCGTGACCGCAGGTGCCTCGGCGCCGCAGGTGCTGGTCGACGGCGTGCTCGCGCGCCTGGCCGAGCTGGGCGCCAGCGGCGTGGGCGAACTGGACGGCGAACCGGAATCGATGGTGTTCGCGCTGCCGAAGGAACTACGGTTGCGGTTGGTCGACTGACCGCGGAAGCGCCTCATCCACGCATGGCGTGGATCTACTGAAACTGCTCTGGCGGGTGCGAACCTTGGTTCGCACGCCTTTGGCGTGCGCGGATGAGCGCTCGCCCCATGACCTTTGGCCATGGGGCGGGGCACGTTACAGGCCTAGCATCGGAGGATTCTCCGTTGTTGGAAGTTGCCCGATGAAGACCCGAGCCTTGGCGATGTCGTTGCTGTTCGCGCTGGCGGCCACGCCTGCACTGGCGCAGACCTCGCCACCGGCGAACGCGGCGGCTGCCGGCCTGCTGCGCATCGAGGTCGACGCGCGCGATCTGGCCCGTCGCATCTTCAAGGTGACCGCCACGGTGCCGGCCAAACCCGGCCCGATGACCCTGCTGTACCCGCAGTGGATTCCCGGCAACCATTCGCCCACCGGCCCGATCGATAAATTGGCCGGCCTGCGCGTGACCGCCAACGGCAAGCCGCTGGCCTGGCAGCGCGATCAGTACAACGTCTATGCGTTCAAGGTGAACGTGCCGGAGGGCGCCAGCGAGATCGTCGCCCACTTCGATTTCCTGTCTTCGCAGGGTGGCAGCCAGGGGCGGGTGGTGATGACTCCGGAGATGCTCAACCTGCAGTGGAATGCCAATTCGCTGTATCCGGCCGGCGTCGATGCGCGCCAGCTGCAGGCGCAGGCCAGCGTGACCCTTCCCAAGGGCTGGTCATTCGCCACTGCGCTGGAAACCGCGCGCCGCGACGGCGACACCGTGGTGTTCAAGCCGATCTCCTACGACCACCTGGTCGATTCGCCGCTGTTTGCCGGCGAGCACTATCAGCGCATTGATCTCGATCCGGGCGCGAAGGTACCGGTGCACCTCAATGTGTTTGCCGACGACGCCAAGTCGCTGAAGCCGAGCGAGGCGCAGATCACGATGCACCGCGCGCTGGTGCAGCAGGCCGACAAGCTCTACGGTGCGCGCCACTACAACCACTATGAGTTCCTGCTGGCATTGACCGACCGCCTCGGTGGCATCGGCCTGGAGCATCACCGTTCCAGCGAGAACAGTGCCGATCCGGGCTACTTCACCGAGTGGGACAGCAACGCGTGGATGCGCGATCTGCTGCCGCACGAGTACACCCATTCCTGGAACGGCAAGTACCGTCGCGGCGCCGATCTGGCCACCGTCAATTTCAACGTGCCGATGGGCGACAGCCTGCTGTGGGTGTACGAGGGCCAGACCCAGTTCTGGGGCCAGGTGCTGGCGGCGCGCTCCGGGCTGTGGTCGGCCGCGCAGGCGCGTGACATGCTGGCCAATGTGGCCGCGACCTATGACCGTGGTCGGCCGGGCCTCGCCTGGCGTCCACTGCAGGACACCACCAACGACCCGACCATCGCCCAGCGCCGCACGTTGCCCTACCGCAACTACCAGATGAGCGAGGACTACTACTCCGGCGGCCAGATGCTGTGGCTGGAAGTGGAGGGCAAGATGCGCGAACTGAGCGACAATCGCCGCAGTCTGGACGATTTCGCGCGTGCGTTCTTCGGCGTCGGCAACGGCGACTGGGACGTCAACCCCTACACCTTTGACGACGTGGTGGCGACCTTGAACGGCATCGCGCCGTATGACTGGGCGACGTTCCTGCGCGGGCGCCTGGACGGCCACGGTTCGTTGACTGGCGGCCTGGAGCTGGCGGGTTGGAAGCTGGTCTACCGCGATACCCCGAACGATGCCTACAAAGCGCAGGAGAAGCGCGCGAAGGCGGCGCTGCTGGCGTACTCGCTGGGTGCGACCGTGCTCGACAACGGCACGGTCGGTGATGTGATCTGGGACAGCCCGGCCTTCAACGCCGGTCTTGCACCTGGCATGAAGGTGATCGCGGTGGGCGGGCGCGAGTACAGCAGCCAGCGCTTGAAGGACGCGGTGGCTTCGGCAGCGAAGGACAAGGCGCCGATCATGTTGCTGGTGAAGCAGTTCGACCGCATTGAAACCATGAGCATCGCTTACCACGGTGGCCTGCAGTACCCGGTGCTGGAGCGCATCACCGGCAAGCCCGACCGCCTTGCAGATCTGTGGAAGGCACGATGAACCCACGCGCCCGCGATGGCGTGATCCTGCTGACGGCGATCCTCGCCATCATGGGCGCATTCCTGCACGGCGATGGGCGTTGGCTGCACTGGCTGGCCAAGCCGGCCACCACGCTGCTGATCGCCGCCATCGTCTGGCGCGTGCATGATCCGGCGCCGCCGTTCTACCGCCGCGCGGTGCTGGCCGGCATGCTGCTGTCGTGCGTGGGCGATATCGCGCTGATGCTGCCGATGGACGCGTTCATGCCGGGGCTGGTCGCGTTCCTGCTGGCGCATGTCTGCTACATCGTCGCCTTCCGCGATGGCCTGCGTGCCGGGCGTGGGCTGTTCGGCGCCGCTGTGCTGCTGGGTGCATTTGCCGTGCTCAACGTGATGGGCCTGTGGCCGCACCTGCCGGTGCCGATGCGTGTGCCGGTGCTGGCCTACGTGGTGGTGCTGGCGTCGATGGCGGTGCTGGCCCTGGCACGGCAGTGGCGCAGCCCGCAGCCCGGTGCCGTGGACGCCCGAAGCGCCCGCTGGGCCGGGGCAGGTGCATTGCTGTTCGTGGCCAGCGATTCCCTGCTGGCCTGGGACCGCTTCGCCGGTGGCCTGCCGTTGGCCAGCCTGCTGGTGTTGTCCACCTACTACGGCGCGCAGTACGCCATAGCCCGTTCAGTTTTGCCTGGTCATCGCTAGCCTGGCCTCGTTATGATTTTCTGATGGCTAGGGGAATCAACGCGCTGTTTGCAGTTATCGATGCCATCCGGGCGGAGTGGTCAAAGCCTCGGGTCGCCATGCATCAGCATGGGGCGTGTCCTTTCCTGCTTCGATCCTTCTTCGTAGAACGTGGTGCTGCAATATCAGAAGACCGGCGATTACAGGGCTGCCCAGCGCAGTTGCTCGCATTCTGGAAGGTGTACGCTTCGGCGGAATTGTTCAAGGACGAGCAATTCGGTCAATGGGGCATGGAGATGCTCAGCGTCGAGGATGCACACGTTCAGACGACCTTCCTCGCTGGTTCGCGTCCGTTGGATTTCCGGAGCGGCGATGTCGTATTTGGCCGCTTCTACGGCGATTCAGATCTACTGGTGATGAACGCCTTTGGTACGGTGCTGGTCTGCCTGCCTTTGGACGAGCGAAAAGATTGGCCTGAAGCATCGGACTCGCTTGCAGGCTTCCTATCCCGGCTGCATGAAACCCAAGGTTCCAAGTACTGGGAGTTGTGATCCATCGAGGCTATCCGCATTGGCTGCCGGCTGGTTCAAGTCTTCTCGTCAGCGAACAAATGGCCTTGCTCTACCTGCTGGAGTAACGGCTGCCAGAGCTGGATGGGTCGCGTTGCCTACTGACGGCTTACGCCGCGGGCGTTGCCCTGTGCGTCGAACTGCAGCCGCACGGATTCGCGATCACCGGCCACTTCGTCCGGCAGCCATACCAGTTTGCCGGCTTTGCGCACGATCACGTAGACATGGCCGACTTCGGATGCGGGGTTCTGCAGCGCATTGCGCTGTTCCTGCAGCGCTTTGGCCACGCGTGGCACGGCATCGAAATCGATGCTGGCCAGGGATGTGCTGCTGCGCTGCAGGCTGATGGTCGGCGCGAACTGCTGCGGGTTCACCGGATTGCCCTTGCGCCACTGGCCACGTTCAAAGTGATAGCTGTCGACGTGGCCAGGCTGTTGCGGATCGACCAGATCCAGGTTGATGCGGCCATCGTCGTAGAAGTGGATGCTGTGGAAGACCGTCAGCCGCTGGCCGGCCAGTGCCGGCAGCTGCTCCAGTGCCTGACGGGCAGCCAGCAGGTAGTCCGCATCGAACAGGCGATTGTTGCGCTCGGGCGCCGCAGCGGTACTCGCCGCGGGGAAGGGCGCCGGGGACGGCACAAGCGATACGGGTTGTTCGCGCTGAGACTGAGACGGGACGGAGGGGGGCAACCGGTCCGGCTGTACCGAATGCCCCAGCGTTTCGCTGATGGTCTGCACTGCGCCGCCGGCAATGGCCGCGCCCGCCAGAACCAGCAGCAGTACCAGGAACACCGTGCGGGTGGAGGGAGGCTGCTTCATATTCCCTCCAGCCGCACGTTGCTGCGGTCATCCGGGTCGTACAGCAGCGTCACGTGCTCGCGCGGGATGTTGGCCAGTTCAATCAGCGGGATGAAGCGGCGCACGCGGGCCTGCTGCACGCTGCCTTCGCGGTCGATGTATTCCAGCTGGAACTCCACCTGTGGTTGTTCGTTGAGGTAGGTGCCGGTCTGACGGACCTTCAATACCCGGGCCTCCACGCCGATGCCGCGATACTTCAGCGCATCACCGCGGGCATCGGCGTGCAGCAGGCGGCCGAGCAGGCGCAGCCCCAGCGCATAGCCACACAGCACCAGCGGGCATACCAGCAGCGGGTGACCGAACGACAGGAAGGTCCAGCCCAGTCCCTCGTTCTGCAGCCGGTAGGCCAACACATAGGCAGCGGCAACGGCTGCGATGCCGAGTGCTGCACCGATGCCACGCCGCCACAGGCTGGCGACATTCAGTTCGGGCTGCGCACCGTCCAGCACGATGTTGGGAAATGCCCCGGGCGTCCGGCCCAGGCGCGCATCGATGTGCCTGCCCACCTCGAAGCGATGCAGCTGGGGTTTGCTGTCGACCACCAGCATCTGTTCGCGGATCGGCGTACCTGACAGGTTCTTGAAGGACAACTGCAGTTTCCACTGCGCGAAGCCGCGCACCTGCACGCCGGTCTGTTCGGCCTGTTCGATCAGTGCACTGCGCGGTTCACCGTCGGCCAGGATCGACTGCACCCGGTGCAGTGCGCGCGGTGGCCCCAGCAACAGGTAGTGCAGGAAGGCGAACAGCAGCGTCAGCCACAAGGCCAGCGACAGTGCGAGCAGCAACAGTGCCGGCCACGGCGCGCTGCGGTCGACCAACGCCACCGGCCACGAAGTGCCGAAATAGAGAATGCAGGGAAAAGGCAACGCGAAGAACAGCAGGAACGCGCCCCAGAACCAGAGATAGGCTTTCATGGGGGAAGGGGACCGCGGTGGAACAGGGCGCGTAGATTACTACGCTTCAGCGGAACTGCAGGGTAAGCAGGTAGTAGCGGCCGAGCGGATCGTCCAGGCCCGGCATCTGTCCGCCATTGCCGACCAGATAGTTCACCGGTTGCGCATCGAGTACGTTGTGCACATCCAGCGCTGCAACGATGCGCGGCCCCAGCCGACGTGCGAGGTGCAGGTTCCAGCGCAGCTGGCGTGGATTCATGCAGTGGTTCCGATCGACCTGATCCTGCGGGCACTCGGCCCCGGGCAGCCAGGCACGGGTGCGACCGACCTGGTTGCCGCGCAGGGCGATGTCCCAGTTGCTGTTCTGCCATTGCACGTTCAACACCGCAGCCAGCTCGGGTGTCACGTGGCCGCGCAGGTCCACGGCGGCCTCGTGGTCACGGCGGCGGCGCAGCTCCTGCTGTTTCAGCGCATCGAGCGACAACAACCACTGGCCGTTGCTGCCGCTGTCGATGCGGTACTCGCCACGCAGCACCCAGTTGCGGGAGGTGGTGCGGCCGATGTTGTCGAACGACAGGCGCAGGCTGCTCAGGTGGCCGTCTTCATCCAGTTCCCAGGTACTGCGATTCCACACCGCATCGCTGGGCTGCAGGGCGAGGATCTCGTTGCGCAGTTCCACGATGTTGTGGGTCAGCGACAGCGAGAACGTGTCGTTGGGTGTCCACGTGGCTGCCAGCGAATGGCTGCGCGATCGCTCGGCCTTCAGTGCATCGTTCTCTACGACGTTGGCCGTGACGCTGCAGCCGCCACCGCGGGTGGCGATTGCACATTCCGGAAGGGCACTGGACACCGGAAGCGTGATCGAGCCGAAGTAGCCGGGAGGCCGCCGTTGCTCGAACAGGCTCGGTGCACGGTAACCGCGCCCGCTGGCCAGCAGGAACGACCAGTGCGGCGTCGGGCTCCAGCGCAGCCCGGCACGAGGCGAGAACGCCATGAAGCCGCCGTCGCGGTCCCAGCGTGCAGCCAGGTCCGCGCGCAGCGTGGGTGCCAGCGGCAGGCCCAGCTCGGTGTAGACGCCACTGCTTTGTCGCGACAGGCGGCGTTGCTGCTGCGGCAGGCCCAATGCGAGGTCCCCCTGGCTGAGCAGCGCATCGGGACGCGAGGTCCAGCGTTCATGGCGCAGGTCGATGCCGGTGGCCAGCTGTGCAGGACCACCAGGCAACGCCATCAGCTCACGCTGCACGCCCCACCAACCCTGCCACTGTGCGGTTCTGCCGCGGTTGCGGATGGATGGAAACAGCGTGTCCACCTCGGCCGCCGGAGGTGCGTCGAAGCCGGGAGTGAACCTGCGCGCCTGCGTTGCTTCAAGCAGGCGCGTCGTGCGTACGGTGCCAGCAGTGGACAGTGTGACTTCGCTGCGCTGCGCGCTGATGCCCGCCTCCCAGCTGCGCCGGCCCTGGTCACGGCCGATGCCGACGGTGACGTCCGCATCGGTGGCGCGGACGCTGGGGCGCACGTTGCCGGCCTCGCGCAGCACACTGTTGAAGGTGATTCCGCGCGAGACTACGGCAACGGCAGTCGGGCCCAGGTCGAAGCGCTGACGGTTGTGACTGGCCCGTGCCTCGACATAGGCATAGCGTCCCTCGCCACGTTCATGCCGGTAGTGCAGGTAGGCCGACGCGGTATCCGAGGCGGGCTGCAGCGAACGCGGGCGCGCGCTGTCAAACCAGCAGCCATCCTCGCGCCGCTTCAGGGGCGGCTCGCAGCGTCGGGCGGGCACGTACCAGTTGCCGAAGATCGCGCCGATCGGATACAGCGAGGTTTCCGCATGCCAGTCACGCTGGTCACCGGCGACATGCTCGACACGGTGCAGATCCAGGCCGGCAAACCAGCGGTCCCCATTGCCACGCGCGCCGCCCGTGGCGGCCTGCAGGCGGTACTGGCCCGCATCGCCGCGGCTGCTGAGTCCGGTCTGCAACATGGCTTCGGGCCCATCGGCCTGGTCGCGCAGGATGATGTTGACCACGCCGGACATGGCATCGGCCCCATAGATGGCCGAGGCACCGCCGCGTACCAGTTCGATGCGGTCGACGAAGCTCAGCGGAATGCCGCCGAGGTCGGTGAGCCCACCCTGTTCCAGCGACACCATGGGATAACGCGGCAGGCGCCGGCCGTTGACCAGGAACAGCGTCGCCCGCGGGCCCATGCCGTCCAGGCTGGTGGTGGCCGCTGCACCCACCGGCAGGTACTGCGAATCGCCGCCGCGCGAGGTACTCATGGCGGGATGGCCGTTCATGCCGGGCAGGTGCCGCAGCAGGTCGAACAGATTGCCGTAGCCACTGCGCAGGATGTCGTCGCGATCGATGGTGGTGACCGGCAGTGTGGTCTGCACCGAAGAGCGCGGCAGCCGGCTGCCGGTGACGTGGATGGGTGCCAGTTCCACCTGGTGTGGCGTGTCGGCGGACCTGGGAGCCGGGTGCGGCAGGCGCGGGGCTGCGACCGCTTTCGGTGGCGTGGCAGGTGGCTCGGGATGGACACGTCGCACGACAAAGGCACCCGAGGACGTGCGCAGGATGTTCACCGGCAGGCCGGCGACCAGCAGCTTCAGGGAGGCCCCGGTATCGCGTTGGCCACGTGTGCCAGTGGTGCGCAGATCATCCAGTTCACGTGCGTCGAACAGCAGGGCGGTGCCACTCTGCCGGGCCCATTGCTGCAGTGCCGGCACCAGTGGGCCCGCACCCACGTCGATCTCCAGCGTGCCGGCGGGCTCGCCGGCATCGGCCATCGGTAGTGCGGCAACACCCAGTGCAAGGCATAGCAGGGCGCGGAGCAGCCCCCACTGCAGCGCACCCGGACCTGCCTTCACTGCCGGTCTCCTCAGTAGGTGCGGCGCAGTTCCAGCGCGCCATCCGGACGCGTCTGGCCAGCCACGGACCAACCCAGTTCCAGCGCCGACAGCAGCTCCTGTGCATCACCGGCGCGGAAGGTGCCGCTTACAGCCAGGTCGGTGATCTCCGGATCGACGATCACCAGCGGCGTGCGGCCATAACGGTTCATGCGCTCGACCACGATCGACAGGGGCGTGGCATCGAACACCAGTTGCCCCCGCAGCCAGCCTTCAGCGGCTGCGTTGGACGAGAGGGCAGGGCCCGGCTGGATGCGGCCGGAGGGCAGTACCTGCAGCTGTTGGCCAGGCGCCAGCGTGTGCTGCGCTGCGCCGTTGCTGACTTCCACGGCACCTTCCAGCAGCGCGACCTCGACCAGGCCGTCGCGCAGGCGTTCGACCTGGAAGGTCGTGCCGATGTCGCGGATCGTACTGTCGCCGGCGTGCAGTTTCAGCGCCTTGTTCGACGGTGCGACCTGCAGTTGCAGCCGGCCCCGCTCCAGCACCAGATCACGATGGCGCCAGCCGAAGCGGGCGTGGAGGGTGGTGCCGGCATCCAGCATGGCGACGCTGCCATCGGCCAGCGTCTGCTGCTGTGGCTGGTGCGAATCATTGGCGTAGACCTGCGGCGTCGGGTTGCCGTCGACGGCAACCATCCAGCCGATGCCGATCGCCATGCAGACACCGGCAGCAGCGGCCACGCCCGGCAACCAGCGCCGGCGCGGCGGACGCGCCGCGCGTGCCGCGGCGGTGCGCAGCCAGGGGTCAGCTGCAAGCGCCGCACCCTGCTGGAACAGGGTTTCGGCCTGCACCCAGGCTTTGACGTGGGCCGGATCTTCGGCCAGCCAGTCCTCGAACGCTTCGCGTTCGGCCGACGTGCAGTCCGGGGCTTCCAGGCGGGCTACCCAGGCGCTGGCGCGTTCAAACAGCTGTGCATCATCCCTGTGCGGGGTGCCACTCATTGGCCGTCCCTGTCGTTGTGCAGCGGATCCGATCCCAACTCCTGACGCAGGCCCTGCAGGGCCCGGGCGATATGTTTTTCCACGGTCTTGGCAGTAATTCCACAATGCCGCGCGATCTGCGTGTAGCTCATGCCGGTGATGCGGTTGAGCAGATAGACCTCGCGTGCGCGTTCGGGCAGCTTGAACAGGGCCTGCCGCAGCAGGGACAGCATCTGCCCTGACTCGGCCTGGCGCAATGGATCGGGCGAGGAACTGGACGGTTCGTCGCTGCCATCGTGTTCGGCCAGCGGCAGATGCGGCCGCGACTGCGGCGAGCGGCCGCGGTCTGCCAGGCGGTTGCGGGCGATACGATACAGCAGCAGGCGCAGTTCGTCCGGACCCTGTGCGCGGTAGCGGATCAGCCGCTCCATGCAGTCCTGCGCGATATCCTCCGCATCCTCAGGCCCGACCCCCCGCGTGCGCAGGAACGCGCACAGCGGTGCGCGCTCTTCGCGTACGAACGCGATGAAGGCATCCGCAGGTGCGGGTAGCTCCGGCGCGCGATGGATCAGGGGAGACGGGGTGGACAGGGCTGGCCTCGACTGTCGGTGGCGAATGCGTCATCGAGTTTTACGCGACGATGACCGGATGGGGAAGAGTGTGCATCGATCGGATTCTCATTGTGAATGTATTCATTTTTCACGATCCGTTCCACTGGGGGAGATCACCCCACTGCGGCGTTGATCGTTCTACCCGCGTGTTGCGGGTGGAGAGAGAACACATGAAGTATTCGAAGTTGAGCCTGGCCCTGGCCGGGCTGATGGGCGTTGCCGCCATATCCGTGGTGGATGACGTCATGGCAATGAATTATCACGTGCAGGGCGATCGCATCTTCCTGAGTGGCGATGTGACCTACGCCGACGTGGTGTCCCTGCCGGCACTGCTGGCCAAGGCGCAGGCCGAAGGCCGGCCGGTCCGTGAGGTGGTGCTGCGCACGTCCAATGGTGGTGCGTTGATCGCCGGCGAGTGGCTGCAGGGCATCATCCGCACCTCCGGACTGAACACCATCGTGTCCGGCAATTGCATCTCGTCCTGCTCGATCATGCAGTCCGGTGGCGTCGAACGCTATCTGGCCGGCGATCTGCCGCTCATCGACTCGGTGCAGATCCACGCGGCCAGCAGCGGCGGCAAGGTGATCTACACGCCGTCGCCGCGCATGACCCAGATCTATACCGGCAACTACGGTGGTGGCATGGATGCCGGGCTGCTGCACAAGGCCATGTACGAAGTGGTGAAGCCGAATGGCCTGCTGGTGTTCCGCGATCCGGCACGCAGCACCGGTTCCTCGGTCACTTTCGACCCCGATGGCAGTGGCAGCAAGCTGGAGTCGTTCCCCGGCCAGGATATCTACAGCAACAGGATCATCACCGCGAGCGGGTACCGCGATCCGGGCGACACCTTGAATGTCACCGCCAACGTGACCGGCGACATCAACCCCGGCTACCTGCGTACCGGACGCCAGTTGCAGGCGTTCGTCGATGATGATTTCGCGCGCTGGAATACCGACTGGCGATCCACCTACATCAATCTCGCGCAGAGCATCTACAACGCATCCAGCAAGGGTCCGCAGGGCATCGGTGCGCTGTCGGTGCAGGGTTACCTCAGTGACCCGGACATCCAGGACCTGTTGCTGTCCAAGCTGCGGCTGGCTGATCTGGATGTCTCCACGCTGGACAACGCCATGGGCGTGATCCGGGTGACCAACGGCGCCACCTGGCGCACGTCCGCGACGACGGGTGCGGATTTCATGCTGGTCGACAATGGCACCATCGCGCTGGAAGGCGGTGCCCTGCGCGCATCGGAAGTGCGCGTGCTCGGCGCAGGCATGCTGGTCGGCCATGGCGACGTGGCGGGTACTGCGATGGACCGCGCTGCATTGCTGGACGGCACCGGCCCGTCGTACCGCGAAGACGGTTTCAACCGCCTGCGCGTGTTCGGCACGCTGATGCCGCGCGGTGGCGACCTGGTCACCCATGGCTACGTCAACATCATGCCGGGCGGCAAGGTGCTGTTCGACGTTACAGAGAATGGCGGCACCGCTGCAGGCCGCCTGCGCGTGGGTACCTTCTTCGATGACGAGCAGACCGAGGGGGCACTGGTGATCTCCAAGGGGGCCTTCCTCGAACTGAACGTGGCGCAGGGCTACTACGGCCAGGATTTCCGTCGTGATCTGGTTGAGGGCCCGATCTACCAGGGCGGCTTCGAAGAGGCCGTGCGCCTGGGTGACACCGGTTATAGTGCCAGCATCAGCGGTGATGTGTTCCGTCCCCGCCACAATTCGCTGTTGAGCTTCAACGTGAAGCAGACGGCCGATGGCCTGTGGCTGACCGCCAACCCCGGCTTTGACCAGCTGGGCCTGTTCGCCAACGGTACGTCCGGCGACGGCCTGGGCCGTGCGCTGGCGACTGCTTCCGATCGCCAGGACAAGGGACTGAGATCGCTGCTGGGCGCACTGCAGTTCGCCGACCGCGATGTGATCGCACAACAGGCCGGTGCCCTGCGCGGTGATGCGCACGCCAGCCTGCGCCTGGCCGACACCGCGCTGGTGGGCAGCATCGGCAACGTCGTGCAGCAGCACCAGTCGGCCATGCGCAGCGGCGGCGATGCCGATGGCCTGGCCTCGCAGGTGGCGCAGTCGGTCTCCTCCCAGCCGGGCATGCGCCATGGCAGCCTGTTCAACCAGCTGGCGATGCACCTGGTCGAGCCGGCGCCGGGCAGCGTTGCGGGTAGCGGTGATGCCGGACGCAGCCATGGCATCTGGGCACGTGGTTTCGCCAGCCATGGCCGCATCGATGCCGACGGTGGCGTGGCCGGCCTGAGCCACACCATTGGTGGCATCGTGATCGGTGCAGACACCCGCGTGGCCGATGACCGCGTGACCCTGGGTGTCAGCGTGGCGGCGGCGGACATGTCGACCAAGGCCAGCGATGGCTCTGGTTTCACCGGAGATGTGCGCGCGCTGGACGTGGGCGGCTACCTCGATGCGACGTACGCGCGCGGCTATCTGTCGGCAGCGGTGCGCTACACCGATCTGCGGCATGACACTCGTCGCAGCATCGGTGGTATCGATGGCCTGCAGCAGCCGCTGCGCGCCAAGTACAGCAACGATGCGATCTCCGCGCGTGTTGAACATGCGTTCTCGTTCACCACCGGCAAGGGCCTGGTGATCCAGCCGTTGCTGCCGGTGGTGGACTACGCGCGTACTTCGGCCACCCGCTTCAACGAAGGGCAGGGCGCTGGTGCGCTGGTTGGCCGCAGTGGCAGCCTGGAGAGCATCCGCGTGGGTGCGGGCCTGCAGCTGTTCAAGACCTTTGAGGGCAACAACGGTGAGCGCATCACGCCGCGCGCCCGGGTGGTCTGGCAGAAGGAGCTGGGCGATTCGCAGGCCCGCTACAGCACCGGCTTCGCCGCGGCACCGGATCTGGTGTTCGGCGCCAGCAGCCAGGCGGTGGGCGAGCAGGTGCTGGCCTGGAACGTCGGCGTGACCAGTCGCGCCAGCGAGCGCCTGTCGATCATGGCCGACTACGTGGGTGAGCGCCGCGACGGGCAGATCCAGAACGGCGTGATGCTGGGCCTGGGCTACCGGTTCTAAATGGCACCCGGCACCGGCGATGACGGCATCGCCGGTGCCATCCCAACGCGGGCGCTGCTGCGGTATGGTCGGTATGGCATTCCACCCAGGCCCATCCATGCAGATCGCCGTCTTCAGTGCCCGTCCCTACGACCGCCGCTTCCTTGATGAGGCGAACCAGCGCGATGCGTCTGAGGACGGCTTTGCGTTCGTGTACTTCGATGTGGCGCTGGACGTGCATACGGCGGCGCTGGCGCAGGATTGCGCAGCCGTATGCGTGTTCGTCAACGACCGCCTGGATGCGCCGGTACTGCATGCCCTGCATGCGATGGGGGTGCGGGCCGTGCTGCTGCGCTGCGCAGGTTTCAACAACGTGGATCTGGCGGTTGCGGAAGCGCTGGATCTGTTCGTCGCACGCGTACCAGCCTATTCGCCTGAAGCCGTGGCCGAGCATGCGCTGGCGCTGGTGATGACCCTCAACCGGCAGACCCATCGCGCCTACAACCGGGTGCGCGAAGGCAACTTCATGCTCGATGGCCTGCTCGGGCGCACCCTGCATGGCCGCACCGTGGGCATCGTCGGTACCGGCAAGATCGGCCTGGCCACTGCGCGCGTCTTCAAGGGCATGGGCTGCATCGTGCTGGGACACGACCCGTATCCGTCGTCTGCGTTCGGCGGAATCGGCGATAGGGTCGGGCTGGATGAACTGCTGGCACGCGCCGACATCGTGTCGCTGCATTGCCCGCTGACGCCTGAGACCCACCACCTGATCAATGATGCGTCGCTGGCGCGGATGAAGCCGGGCGCGATGCTGGTCAACACCTCGCGCGGCGGGTTGGTGGATACCCATGCAGTGATCCGCGCGCTGAAGGCGCGCCGGCTGGGTCATCTGGCCATCGACGTGTACGAGCAGGAAAGCGCGCTGTTCTTCCAGGACCTGTCCGGCGAGATCATCGACGACGAGGCCTTCCAGCGCCTGATGACCTTCCCCAATGTGCTGGTGACCGGCCACCAGGGCTTCTTCACCGTGGAGGCGCTGCAGGAGATCTCGGCGATCACGCTGGGGAACCTGCAGGATTTCGCGGCCGGGCGGGTGTGCGCCAATTTGGTGGGGACTGGCTGAGCCGGCGACATCGTGACTGCGACGCCTGTTCTGTCGCGCACCACATCTCCGGATCCACACCAACGCGAAGTGCAGCCGGAGGTGGCGCTGGGTGCGCTGGTGCTGGTGGCGGACGGCGATGCCGGCTTCAATGATGGCTTCAACGGCGTCCGGAACGAATGCGATGTCGTCGAGCGGTCGTGCTGTGACGCAACGCGACAGGTTGGGATGTGATGCGTACCATCAAGGCGGCCAAGGGGGGCGCCGACGATTCCTGTACCTATGAGTAAAACGACGTTCCGAGCCACCATGAAGTGGGTCAACCTCGCGGCGGCGGCTTCAATTGACCTGCTGACCGGCACCCTCTAGAATTGCCTGCTAAGCCGGAATAGCTCAGTTGGTAGAGCGGCGCATTCGTAATGCGTAGGTCGCAGGTTCGACTCCTGTTTCCGGCACCAGTTGCATGAAAAGCCCCGGCCTTGGCCGGGGCTTTTTGTTTGGGCGGATGTGGGAAATCATGGGCGCGAACCCCTATCAGGTTCAAGCGCCCGCACCGGCTGCCGCAGCACGGTCTTCAACCGCGCAGCGTCGGTCCTGCGCGGGTCGCCCAGGTAGATCTCGTGATGGGGGCCGGCGAAGGTGTAGCCCAGCGAAGGCATCAGTTCGTCGTGCAGATGGGCCAGGGCCGGACCCTCGTCATCGTAGGCGCCTACATGCAGGGTCTGCAGGCAGATGCCCTCCTCAATCACCTGATGGCGAAGACTGGCCGGTGCGTCGCCCAGTTTTTTCGCCGCCTTGGCGATGGCAGCCTCCAGCTGCTCTGGACGGATCCCGTCCGGCGTACGGATCATCACCGTCCACCTCCACTCATCCTTGCGGCGTTCCACAAAGCTCGACGGATCCTCTGCGGTCCAAAGCGCTTCCAGCGGTGGCACCACGTAGTCCCGGCCCTTGGCCTTCAGCGCGAACTTCAGTGCATAGCTGACCGAGTAGAGCCACTGCACCGCCTGCACATACGCGGGGGCGGTATTCGGATCCCCGTGGCCGTCGACCATCAGGTAGGGCAGGGGCGGTACGTCCACCGTCACGAACCGGCCCACCGGGGGCTGGTACAGCGCGCGATCGCGCTTCTTGAAGTCGATCTTGTCCATGGGCTTCCTCCAGCGCCGAGCATCCCATGCCGGGCACCCGTCAGCACGCCTGAACAGGTTCAGATGACTTTGCCGAACGAGGGCGGACCGCCGGCCAGCACCCGATGCTAGGATGCCGCCCTCGGGTGTTCTGCCCGCCGCGCCCGTGCGGTGCGACAACGTGTCGCAGCCAGAAACGGGCCTTTCCTGCGCTCGATTATTGTCAATGCCTTTCTTAAATGGTGGGTGACGGCCTAAAATTGAAAGGCTGACTCGACCCCACCTCCCTGCCTGTCTTCCGGACCGGTGGGACCGGCTTTGGCCGGAACAGGCAGGACGGGGAACGGCATTCCCTCGCAATTGGATCGACCGATGATTCCGTTGAAAACCCTTGGGCGCTGGTTGCGCCCGGGCCTGCTGCTGTCGTTGCTGGTGATGCTCACCGGCTGCGATGCCGTGGCCATCCTCAGTCCGAAGGGCCAGATCGGCCAGGATGAGAAGACCCTGCTGATCACGGCCACCGTGCTCATGCTGCTGGTCGTCATCCCGGTCATCATCATGACCCTGACCTTCGCGTGGAAGTATCGCGCCTCCAACACCAAGGCCCGTTACGAGCCGAAGTGGTCCCACTCGACGGCGATCGAGGTGGTGGTGTGGTCCATTCCCTGCATGATCGTGCTGGTGCTGGCGGTCCTGACCTGGCGTTCGTCGCACGCACTGGACCCGTACAAGCCGCTGGATTCGGACGTCAAGCCGGTCACCATCGAGGCGATCTCGCTGGACTGGAAGTGGCTGTTCATCTATCCGGAAGAGAAGGTGGCGGTCGTCAACGAAATCAAGTTCCCGGTCAACACGCCGCTGAACTTCAAGATCACGTCCGATTCGGTGATGAATGCCTTCTTCATCCCGCACCTGGGCAGCATGATCTACTCGATGGCTGCGATGGAGACCAAGCTCCATCTGATCGCCAACGAGACCGGTGAATTCCCGGGCATGTCCTCGCACTACAGCGGCGCGGGCTTCGCCAAGATGCACTTCACCGCCTACTCGGTCACCGATGCCGAATACCGCCAGTGGCTGGACCAGGTCCGTGCCGGCGAGCAGACCCTGGACAAGACCTCGTTCAAGGCGCTGGGTGAAGCACGCAACGCCGAGTGGTACCCGGTCACCTACTTCGGCAAGACCGAAGAAGGCCTGTTCGACTGGGTCATCGCCAAGCACATGGGCGACAACAAGCACTACGGCATGAAGCACTCGCACGCTGGTGCCGCCGCTGCCGATGCCGCCAGCCATGAAGCGCACGAGGGCCACGCCCCCAGTGACGCACATGATTCCAAGGAATCGGGTGAAAACCTGGATGCCAACGAACACGAACACGCGGGCCATGCCGGCCACGCGGGTTCGGGAGAATGAACATGTTGGGAAAACTCTCTCTTGAGTCGATCCCCCACGATCCAATCGTGCTGACCACCCTGGTCGGCGCGGTGCTGGGTGGCCTGGGCGTCATGGCCCTGATCACCAAGTTCAAGCTGTGGGGCTATCTGTGGAAGGAGTGGTTCACCTCGGTGGATCACAAGAAGATCGGCGTGATGTACCTCATCGTCGCCTTCGTCATGCTGCTGCGTGGCTTCTCCGACGCCATCATGATGCGTACCCAGCAGGCGCTCGCCGTCGGCGGGTCCGAGGGTTACCTGCCGCCGCACCACTACGACCAGATCTTCACCGCCCACGGCGTGATCATGATCTTCTTCGTGGCGATGCCGCTGATCACCGGCCTGATGAACCTGGCCGTGCCGCTGCAGATCGGTGCGCGCGACGTCGCGTTCCCGTTCGTCAACTCGCTCAGCTTCTGGCTGTTCGTGTCGGGCGCTGTGCTGATCATGCTGTCGCTGTGGATCGGTGAGTTCGCTGCCACCGGCTGGCTGGCGTTCCCGCCGTTGTCGGGCATCGAATACAGTCCAAGCGTCGGCATGGACTACTACATCTGGGGTCTACAGGTCGCAGGCCTGGGTACCACGCTGAGCGGTATCAACTTCTTCATCACCATCCTGAAGATGCGTACCCCCAGCATGAAGCTGATGCAGATGCCGGTGTTCACCTGGACCGCCCTGGTGACCAACGTGCTGATCGTGGCTGCCTTCCCGGTGCTGACCATCACCCTGGTGCTGCTGACCCTGGACCGCTACCTGGGTACGCACTTCTTCACCAATGATGGTGGCGGCAACGCCATGCTGTACATCAACCTGATCTGGATCTGGGGTCACCCGGAGGTGTACATCCTGGTCCTGCCGGCGTTCGGTGTGTTCTCCGAAGTCATCGCGACCTTCTCGCGCAAGGCGCTGTTCGGCTACAAGGGCATGGTCTACGCCACCGCCTGCATCGGCGTGCTGTCGTTCATCGTGTGGCTGCACCACTTCTTCACCATGGGCTCGGGTGCCAACGTCAATGCCTTCTTCGGCATCACGACGATGATCATTTCGATCCCGACCGGCGTGAAGATCTTCAACTGGCTGTTCACCATGTTCCGCGGCCGCGTGCACTTCACCACCCCGGTGCTGTGGACCATCGGCTTCATGGTCACCTTCGTCATCGGCGGCATGACCGGCGTGATGCTGGCGATCCCGGCCATCGACTTCGTGCTGCACAACAGCCTGTTCCTGATTGCCCACTTCCACAACGTCATCATCGGCGGCGTGGTGTTCGGCATGTTCGCCGGCATCACCTACTGGTGGCCGAAGATGTTCGGCTTCCGCCTGAACGAGTTCTGGGGCAAGTGCGCGTTCTGGTGCTGGTTCATCGGCTTCTACGTGACCTTCATGCCGATGTACGTGCTGGGCTTCATGGGCATGACCCGTCGCCTGCAGAGCACGGTCAACCCGGCCTACGAGCCGCTGCTGCTGATCGCCGCCGCAGGTGCCTTCATCGTTGGCGCCGGCATCCTGTGCCAGATCATCCAGGTGGCCGTGTCGATCCGCGACCGCAAGAAGACCGTCGACCTGACCGGCGACCCGTGGGATGCCCGTACGCTGGAGTGGGAAACCTCTTCGCCGCCGGCCTTCTACAACTTCGGCACGCTGCCGGAAGTCACCGAGCTGGACGATTTCTGGGAGCGCAAGCAGCGTGGTGAAGCCTGGCCGAAGCCGGCCAAGTACACCGACATCCACATGCCGCGCAACACCGGCACGGGCGTTGTCATCGGTGCCTTCAGCCTGGTGTTCGGCTTCGCGATGATCTGGCACATCTGGTGGCTGGCCATCGTCGGCTTCGTCGGCATGATCGCCACGTTCATCTACCGCACCTTCGACCAGGACGTGGACTACTGGGTCCCGGCCGCCGAGGTGGAACGCATCGAGAACGAACACCGCAAGCACCTGGAAGCCCAGGGCCTGGTGAAGTCGGAGCTGAAGGCATGAGCACCAATACCTCGACCCTGAGCCACGGGCACGCCGCGCACGCGGCGGCCCATGGCCATGACGACCACGAGCACCACGACACCGGCGGCAATACCGTCTTCGGTTTCTGGGTGTACCTGATGAGCGACTGCCTCATCTTCGCCTCGCTGTTCGCCACCTACGTGGTGCTGGCGGGCGGCACCGATGGTGGCCCCACCGCGAAGGACCTGTTCGAACTGCCGTTCGTTGCATGGGAAACCGCGCTGCTGCTGACCTCGTCGCTGACCTTTGGCCTGGGCATGATCGCCATGCACCGCAAGCAGATGGGCCAGATGTACCTGTGGCTGGGCATCACCTGGCTGCTGGGCTTCGGCTTCATGTGCATGGAAGTGTGGGAGTTCCAGCACCTGATCCACCAGGGCTACGGTCCGGACCGCAGTGCCTTCCTGTCGGCGTTCTTTGCCCTGGTCGGTACCCACGGCCTGCACGTCAGCGCCGGCCTGCTGTGGCTGCTGGTGATGTTCGTGCAGCTGAAGAAGTACGGCCTGACCCCGACCAACAAGACCCGCATGGCGTGCCTGAGCCTGTTCTGGCACTTCCTGGACCTGATCTGGATCGGCGTGTTCTCCGTCGTCTACCTCAATGGAGCCCTGTAATGGCACATGACAACCATGCACACGACCACGGCACCGGCGGCGAAAGCCATGGCACCGTGAAGTCGTACCTGATCGGCTTCGTGCTGGCGGTGGTGCTGACCGTCATCCCGTTCTGGATGGTGATGTCGGGTGATTTCTCGCGCACCGTCAACGGTGTGGTGATCGCGATCACCGCGGTGCTGCAGATGCTGGTCCACCTGGTGTTCTTCCTGCACCTGGACCGCTCTTCGGAAAGCCGCTGGAACGTCAACGCTGCGGCCTTCACCGTGGTGGTGATCGGCATCATCGTGGTCGGCACCCTGTGGGTCATGCACAACATGAACGTGCACATGATGCACTGACGTCCTCGCGACGTTGCCACGCAGAAAGGCCGCCCTCGGGCGGCCTTTCTGTTTGCCGTGGGAGGGGCGGCGAGGAACATCCACGCACGGCGTGGATCTCCTGATGAGGTGGGTGCGGAGCTTGCTCCGCACATCGGCTCAGCCCACCCGGCGCAGAAATTCCTCGGCGTCCATCGGTCGGCCCAGGTGGTAGCCCTGCAACTGGTCGCAGCCCAGTTCGCTCAGGTACTCGCGCTGCGCCTGCGTCTCCACGCCTTCGGCCACCACCTGCAGCTGCAGGGTGCGTCCCAGCGCGATGATCGACGAGACGATGGCGGCGTCCTCTTCATTGCATTCCAGGTCATGCACGAACGCGCGGTCGATCTTCAGTTCGGTGGCCGGCATGCGTTTCAGGTACAGCAGGCTGGAATAGCCCGTGCCGAAGTCGTCGATGGCAATGTGCACGCCCATCGCGGTCAGGTCGTTGAGGATCGCCAGGCTGGCGTCGACGTCCTTCATCGCCGTGGTCTCGGTGATCTCCAGGGTCAGCCGCGCCGGCTCGATGCGGTGCCGTTCGAGCACCTCGCGCACGCTGTCCAGAAGGGCCGGGGAGGAGAACTGCAAGGGCGACAGGTTCACTGCCATCGACCATTCGGCATGTCCGGCATCGTGCCACGCACGCAACTGCGCACAGGCGCGGTCCAGCACCCAGTCGCCGATCGGCAGGATCAGGCCGCTGCGCTCGGCGATGGGAATGAACACGTCCGGCGCCAGCAGGCCCAGCTCCGGATGCTGCCAGCGCAGCAGCGCCTCGGCGCCGGTGGCTGGCGCGCCCGCGGCCGGGAACTTGGGCTGGTAATGCAGGATCAGTTCATTGCGCATCACGGCCTTGCGCAGGTCCTGCAGCAGGCGCAGCTGACGGTTGGCGCTGAGCTGCATCGATGGGGTGAAGAACGTATAGCCGTTCCGCCCGGTTTCCTTGGTGTGGTACATCGCAGCGTCGGCGTGTGCCATCAGCTCGCGCTCATTGCCGGCATCATCCGGATACAGGGCGATGCCCAGGCTGGCGCTGACCTGCAGCTCGGCTGCATCCAACAGGAACGGTTCGCCAGCCGCCGCGATGATCCGCTCGGCCACCACCACCGCATCGTCGGGAATATCGATGGCCAGCACGATCACGAACTCGTCGCCGCCGAGGCGGGCGAAGGTGTCCTGCGGACGCAGCAGGCCGCCGATACGCTGCGCTACCGCCACCAGCAGGCGGTCGCCGAGCTGGTGCCCGTAGGCATCGTTGACCGCCTTGAAGCCGTCCAGGTCGCAGAACATCACCGCCACTGCATGGTTGCGGCGCCGCGCCTTCTCGATGGCCTGCTCGATGCGATCCTGCAGCAGCATGCGGTTGGGCAGCTGGGTCAACGGGTCGTGCAGGGCGGCCTGGATCAGCTTGTTGTTGGCATGCGCCAGCGAATCGGCCAGCAGACCGGTGCGCACGCGCATCTGCCGGTCGAACAGCGAGGCGACCAGGGCGATACCCAGCGTGGCCACGGTGGTGACGATCACCAGCACCGCCAGCCAGCGCGTGTCGATGCCACCGCTGCCGACCGCGCCGCAGATGCTGCCCTCCGGGAAGCGCGCCGCGGCCATGCCGGTGTAGTGCATGCCGACGATGGCCAGGCCCATCACCAGCGAGGCCAGTGCGCGCAGGCGCATGGTGTTGCGCTGCTCGGCACGCAGGCGGAATGCGATCCACAGCGCAGCACCGGCGGCGCCGATGGCCACCGCAATGGAGGCGGCGAACCAGCCCGGGTGATAGTCGATGCCCGGCTGCATGCGCATCGCGGCCATGCCGAGGTAGTGCATGGTGGCAATGCCCAGGCCCATCAGCACGGCGCCGGCCAGCAGCCGTCGCCAGGGCAGGCTGGGCCGCGACACCAGCCACAGCGCATAGGCAGAGGCGCCGATCGACACTGCCAGCGAGTAGAGGGTGATACCGAGGTCGTAGCCGACCGGGATCGGCAGGTCGAAGGCCAGCATGCCGATGAAATGCATCGACCAGATACCCAGGCCCATCGCCGCTGCACCGCCGGCCAGCCACCAGCGGGCCACGCGGCCCTCGGCCGTGGCCAGGCGGCCGGCCATGTCCAGCGCTGTGTACGAAGCAAGAATGGCCACCAGCAGGGAGATGGCGACCAGGCTCTGACTGTAACTGCCAGTCATGTTGAATCCAGAGGGGGAGGGAGGGGCGCCCGCAAGGCGCACGCCCGCGACCCCTATCGGCGCGGGTGGGCAGGACTTGAGCGGTCGCAGCACCTGCGACCCGGCTCGGCTATCCTGCCACGCCTGTTCCCGTTGCTGGAAATCATCCAATGGCAAAAGCCCGCATCGCCTACGTCTGCAATGAATGCGGCGCCGAATTCAGCAAGTGGCAGGGCCAGTGCACCGAGTGCAACGCCTGGAACTCGCTGTCGGAAATCGTGCTGGAGAGCGCGGCGGCGGCCAAGGCGCCAACGTCGCGCCGGGCCGGCTGGGCGGGCAAGATCGACCCGCCGAAGATCACCGCGCTGAAGGACGTGGAGCAGACCGAGCACCGCCGGGTCAGCACCGGCATCGGCGAGTTCGACCGCGTGCTCGGCGGCGGCCTGGTCGAGGGCGCGGTGGTGCTGGTCGGTGGCGACCCCGGCATCGGCAAGTCGACCCTGCTGCTGCAGGCGGTGGCGAAGATGGCGGCTGAATTGCCGGTGCTGTACGTCACCGGCGAAGAGTCGCTGGCGCAGGTGGCCGGCCGCGCGCACCGGCTGGAGCTGCCGCTGGATGGCGTCAATGCGCTGGCCGAGACCGGCGTCGAGTCGATCCTGCAGCATGCCTCCAGGGCCGGACCGCGGCTGATCGTGGCCGATTCCGTGCAGACCCTGTGGACCGAGAGCCTGACCGCCGCGCCGGGTTCGGTCAGCCAGGTGCGCGAGAGCGCCGCGCGACTGGTGCGCTTTGCCAAGGAGACCGGCACCGCCGTGTTCCTGGTCGGTCACGTGACCAAGGAGGGCGGCATCGCCGGCCCGCGCGTGCTCGAACACATGGTCGATGCGGTGCTGTATTTCGAAGGCGAGAGCGGCAGCCGCTTCCGCCTGCTGCGCGCCTTCAAGAACCGCTTCGGTGCAGTCAACGAGCTGGGCGTGTTCGCGATGGGCGACAAGGGCCTGAAGGAGGTCTCCAACCCATCGGCGATCTTCCTGTCCGGTGGCAGCACCCATCAACCGGGCAGTTGCGTGATGGTCACCCGCGAGGGCACCCGGCCGCTGCTGGTGGAGGTGCAGGCGCTGGTTGATGCGTCGCCGCTGTCGAACCCGCGCCGTGTCGCGGTTGGCCTGGAGCAGAACCGGCTGGCCATGCTGCTGGCGGTGCTGCATCGCCACGGCGGTGTGCTGGTCGGCGATCAGGATGTGTTCGTCAATGTGGTCGGTGGCATTCGCGTGCAGGAGACCGCGGCCGACCTGCCGGTGCTGCTGGCGGTGCTGTCCTCGCTGCAGGATCGGCCGCTGGCGGAGAAGACCATTGCCTTCGGCGAAGTCGGTCTGTCCGGCGAGATCCGGCCGGTACCCAATGGCGAAGACCGCCTGCGTGAGGCGGCCACCCATGGCTTCAAGCGCGCCATCGTGCCCAAGGCCAATGCGCCGAAGGGCGGTTCGGTGAAAGGCATGGAAGTGATCGCGGTGGAGCGCCTGTCCGAGGCCATCGACGCGGCGTGATGCCAGCACTGTAGAGCCGAGCCCACGCCCGGCTGCTTTCTGTAGCGTCGAGCCATGGTCGACGGGTGGTCGAACAGCAGCCGAGCATGGCTCGACGCTACAAAGAGCGAACAGCAGCCGAGCATCGGCTCGGCTCTACACATGTCCAATGCAGCAACGGTCAGCTTCCCTGTGCTAGTTTTTCCCGCTCGACGAAGACGCCCTCTGGCGTCTTTCCGTGCCCAGGAGTAAACGATTACATGCAGGACACCGCGCTCACCGCCCCCAACGCCGAAATCCGTCGCGCCGGGGTCGATCTCAATGGACTGATGACGGTGCTGGGCAAGCACCTGTATTCCACCCCGGTGGTGGCGCTGCGTGAGCTGGTGCAGAACGCGCACGATTCGATCATCCGTCGCCGCATCGAACAGCCCGGCATCGAAGTGCCTTCGCGCATTTCGGTGCAGGTCGATGCCGCCGCTGGCGTACTGCGCATCACCGACACCGGTGCCGGCCTGACCCGTCAGGAAATCCACGATTACCTGGCCACCGTCGGCGTCGGCTACACCCGTGGCCTGCGCCAGGGCGGCGAGGACGATGAAGGCCTGATCGGCATGTTCGGCCTCGGTTTCCTGTCGGCCTTCGTGCTGGCGCGCCGGGTCAGCGTGCGTACCACCTCGTACCAGACGCCGGAACTGGGTCACCTGTACGTGTCCAGCAATGCCGAGCAGTACACCGTCAGTGAGGTGCCGGCACGTGCGATCGGTACCGAGGTGGAACTGGAGCTGCATCCGGATTTCCTGCCGCTGGCCAACGAAGCGCGCCTGCACGAGGTGCTGGGCCGTTACTGTGCGCTGCTGTCCGAGCCGATCTTCATCGGCGCTGCGGGCGAGGCGCTCAATCCCGAGCCGCCGCCGTGGCGTGGGCAGGGGGATGTTGCTCTGCATCCGGTGCAGGCGCGCCGCCAGGCGCTGCAGTTCGCAGCGCGCTTCGAGCATGATTTCGAGCCGATCGTCACCGTGCCGTTGCGTGCCGATGGCAACAGCGATGCCACCGGCCTGCTGTGGGTGCAGGACGGCGCTACCTACGGCACCAGCGACAACCGCAACCTGTCGGTGTTCGTGCGCGGCATGCTGTTGGATGACGATGCGCGCGACCTGCTGCCGCCCTGGGCTGGGTTCATTGGCGGGGTGATCGAATCCTCGCGGCTGACGCCTACCGCCAGCCGCGAAGATCTGCAGCGCGACGACCAGTACCGCGCCGTGCAGCATGCGCTGCTGGAAGCGCTGATTGATGGCCTGGCCGACGTCGCGCGGCAGCAGCCGGAGGCCTGGCGACGCGTTCTCACGCGCCACAATGAGGCCTTGCTGGGCGCAGCGCTGTGCGATGATCGCCTGTTCGACCTGTTGCTGGAGCACGTGCGCGTGCCGACCTCGCAGGGCGACCTGCCGGCCAGTGCGCTGCCCGCACGTGGCGCCGTGCACGTGATCCTCGACAACGGCGGCGGCTTCGAGGAAATGCTGTTCCGCGCGATGGGCGTGCCGGTCGCGCACGGCCATCGCTATGCGGTGGTGCCGTTCCTGCGCCGTTGGGCCCAGGCCAAGGGCCTGCGCTTGGTTGAATTGGGGACCGAACAGGGCAACCGTGCACTGTTCCGCAGCGATGACAGCCTCGACGAGGCGCAGCTGGCATGGCTGCGCGAGCAGCTCGGTGATGGCGAACAGCTGCTGCCGGCACGCTTCAGCCCCGAGTCGCTGCCGGTGGTGGTGGTGCCCGACCGCGAAGCCGAGCTGAAGCAGCGCCTGGAAGACGACGAGAACGACAAGCGCGTTTCGATGGCCGCGCTGCGCCTGGCCCGGCAGTTCACCGCGCGCATCGAATCGCGCGCACCGTCGCGGCTGTACCTCAACCTCGACAACCCGGCCGTTCAGGCGCTGTTGCGCGCCCAGCGCGAGGGGCATCCACAGGCCGAAGCCGCAGCCCGCCTGCTGCGCTCACTGAAGATCATCGTCGCCGCGCAGGGCCGCCCGCTGGCACGCGCGAACACTACGCCCGGCCCGGATCTCAACGGCGCCTTTACCGATATCGCCGGTGCCCTGCAGCAGATGCTGCGCTGAGCACCGTACCTTCTCATCCAGCCTTCGCTAGACAGGAGCACTTACCCCATGGACATCTGGAACTGGGTCGAAAAACTGCAGGGTGACCTGCGCCAGGCGGGCCAGGCGCAGAACGCGCACCTGCTGAACCGTCTCGCCGACGAGGTGAGCGAACTGCGTGTCGACCGCGTCGACGCGCTGCTGCCTGAAGCGCGTGCGCTGGGCAAGGCGCTGGACAACCCGTGGGTCGACGTCTACGTCGGCCACTGGGCGCTGCGCAATCGCGTCGGCAACCGCGTCGAAGGCGAAAGCGCGCTGGGCGAAGCCGTGGCGCTGTTCGAGCGTGCGCATCGTGAGGACACGATGGAGTGCCCGCAGTCGATCTGCGTGACCCAGGATCTGGCTGCCTGCTACGGCAACATCGATGGCCCGGGCTGGGTTCCCGAACGTGTCGAGGTGTGCGATGAAACGCTTGCACGCATCGATCCAAGCTGGGCCTGCTTCCAGTGCCTGAGCTGCGAAAAGGCCGATGCGCTGCTGGATGATGGCCGCGGCCAGGATGCGCTGGATTACCTGCAGGTGCAGTCGGATGCGATCGAGGCCTGCGGCAAGGAAGTGTTCGACAGCTTCCCGGAAATGCAGATCAAGATCCTGCTGGGCATGGGCCGCGCCGAAGAAGCGCTGTTGCTGATCGAGAAGCGAGAGGCCGAAGTGGCCGCGTCCGGCGAGTACGAGCCGGCCAACTGCACGGTGCCGCGCCGCCTGTCCAAGGCATGGGCGCTGGCCCAGCTGGGCCGCGACGAAGAGGCCGTGCAGCAGCTGGTGCCGTGGAGCGAACTGACGCCTACCTACTGGCGACTGTGGGCGAACACGGCCGCAGCGCTGTGCCGGCGCGATCCTGCACGCAATACCTGGGATCTGGGCACGCGCTTCAACACCATCATCGAACACTTTGCCGAGGTTGGCTCGCACCGCCTGCTGATCGAAGTCGCTGCGCTGAGCCTTGAACTGGCGCTGCAGCGAGGTGCACGCTGGGTGGCGCTGCGCCAGCTGGAACTGGCGCGTACCCATCTGGCGCAGCTGCGCCAGGACCGTGGTGCGGCAGCATTGGTGGCCGACCTGGCCGCGCGTATCGATGCATTGCCTGACGTTGCGCCGCTGCCGGTGCCGGCCAGCGAACTGCTGGCCTGGCTGAACGAGCAGGGGGAGCAGAACCAGTCGCGCGATCCGGAGCGCGAGGCCCAGTGGCTGCTGCAGGCACAGGCGCAGCTGCCCGATGACGAGGCGCTGGCTGAGATGGCTGCCTCGGCATTGAGCGCCTGTGGTGCGCAGGCGGAAGCGCGCGCATTGCTGTGGCGATTCGTGCGCGCACACGATCAGGATGATGGCCCGGCCGCCTACACGCTGATGCGCTGGCTGACCGAGCAGGGCGACGACGAGGGCCTGCGTCAGCTGGCCGGGATCTACCGTGGCAGCGTGCCGGTGTTCGCGCACTGGTGCGAGGTGCAGCGTGCACGTCGCGTGTCCGATTGGCCGGCGCTGGAGCAGGCCGCGCAGGCGCTGCTGGCCGCCTCGCCGGGTTCGCACGGCGCGCGGGGCACGCTGGCGCGCATGTACATGGAAACCGGCCGTTTCAGCGAAGCACAGGCCTGCTATGCGCAGCTGGTGGAGCTGCTGGAGGAACCCAACGCCGCGCACTGGGACCACATGAGTGCGGCCAGCGCGGCACGCGACTGGGATGCGGTGCGCCGCTCGGCGGCGGCGATCGGCATGGAGTTGTCCAGCCCGGATGGCGTGGTCGAGGAGCCGTGGGGCTGGGTGATCATCCGCAGTGAAGAGAATGGCGAGCCGATGGAGTACTACGCCCGTCGCAGTGGCCCGGTGACCGCACGCATCGTCGAGAACGCACCGGCCAACCGTGCCCAGCAGGTCGGCGACTGGGTGGTGTTTGATGCCGCGCTGGTGCACCCGGCACCGGAGGAAGAAGAGGCCCGCGAGCACTTCATTCCGACCTATGCGCAGGTCCATGTGCTGGAACGCGGTGGTTTTGCCCGCAGCTGGCTGGTCGATGGCGCGCACCCGGGCGAAGAAGCCTGGAACGCCTTCGTCGAGGCGGCCGAAGCACAGGGTTGGAAGGTGTGGTCGCACAGCCGCGCGGACTACACCGTGACCGACCCCGACATGGAGGGAGGCACCCTGCCGGGCGTGCTGTTCACCGTTGCGCAGCCGCAGGACCACGCACCGCTGGCGCTGCACCGCTTCCTGCAGCAGGAGACCGCGAAGTGGCCGCACCCACACTGCTGGCTGCGGCTGGCCGAAGCCTGCGACCAGGACCGCCAGCCGCATCTGGATGTGATCGAGCGTTACGGGTTGTAAGTAGAGCCGAGCCTGCGCTCGGCTTATGCTGGAACGCAGCCGAGCATGGGCTCGGCTCTACAACAGATCGCCATCACGACCAAAGGGATTGGACATGCGAAAGACAGGGATGTTGATGATTGCCGGCCTGCTGCTGGCGCCAGCAGCACAGGCCGCGCCCGCCTGCCAGGAACCGGCAGCTGTGGCCCGCGCGTTCTACGAAGCGACGACGGGCGATGGCGACCTGCTGGAACCGCCGCCCGCGCTGGTCAGCCCCGGCTTCGGCAAGGCCCTGCGCGGCGAGCGCGCCTGCCAGCAGCGCGAAGAGGGCATCTGCACGATCGATTCCGATCCGTGGCTGGATGCGCAGGACGGCGACATCGAAACCCCTGTGCGTTACAGCTGGAAAGAGGCGTCGGCCACCGCCGGCGAGGTTGAGATGCGCTATTCGGTTTGGAAGAAGGCCTACGTGACCCGTCTATCGATGGTGCGCCAGGGGCAGGGCTGCTGGCAGGTCGATGACATCCTCACCAACAGCGGCCGTTCGGTGCGGAAGATCCTGGCCCAGCCTTGACGTTAGCGCCGGTGGCTGCCGACCGTTGGTCGGCACACCGCCTATCGCGAATGCCCGAACACCAGCTCGATCACGAACTGGCTGCCGAAGAACGCCAGCAGCAGCAACAGCATCGCCGCCAGCGTCCAGTGCACCGCCTTCATGCCGCGCCAGCCGTAGCGGCGGCGGCCGATCAGCAGCACGCCGAACACGATCCACGACAGCACGCTCAGCACGGTCTTGTGTACCAGCTTCTGTGCCAGCAGGTCGTCGACGAACAGCACGCCGGTGACCAGGGTCAGGGTCAGCAGCGCGAAGCCGACGGTGATCACCCGGAACAACAGCGATTCCAGGTCGGCCAGCGGCGGCAGCGCCCGCAGCCACGGGCGGAACTCGCGGCGGCGCAGTGCGCGCTCCTGCAGCCACAGCATGATCGCCAGCAGCGCGGCGATGCTCAGCGTGGCGTAGGCCAGCAGCGCCAGCCAGGCGTGGCTGGCCAGGCGCCAGCCCAGCACCTTGCTCGGTTCGTGGCCGTAGCCGTGGTAGGCCAGCAGCAGCACTGCGGCCAACGGGAACACCACCACGCCCAGTGCCGACATCCTCCCACGCGCGCCGACCAGCGAGGTCAGCCACGCCATGCCCAGGCCGACCAGCGACAGCGCGGCGAAGAAGTGCATGTCCGGCCCGCCGTTGGTACGCATCGCCACCATCACGTGGTAGCCGCCATGCAGCAGCATCGCCGGCAGGGCGGGCCACAGCCAGGTGGGGGAACCGGTGCTTTCATCGCGGCCGAGCGCGCGCACCAGCAGGGCACTGGCAGCCAGGTAGAGCAGGACGGCGATGAGAACGATTGTCATCGTTGCAGTTTCGCATACCCCTGCGATAGTGGCGACGGCCCCGTGGTCGCAGTCCGGGGAGGCGAGCGGACCCGTTATACTGTCTGCCTTATTGTCCCCCGCTTTCAGACAGGTTGCGCCGCATGTTCGAGTCCCTGACCCAGCGCCTTTCCGGCACCATCGAGCGCCTGCGTGGCCGCGGCCGCCTGACCGAGGAGAACATCCGCGAGGCGACCCGCGAAGTGCGCATCGCGCTGCTTGAAGCCGACGTGGCGCTGCCGGTGGTGCAGGCCCTGATCGAGCGCATCAAGGTGCGCGCGGTCGGCCAGGAAGTGCTGAAGTCGCTGACCCCGGGCCAGGCCCTGATCAAGGTCGTGCGCGACGAGCTGACCGCGGTGATGGGGGCTGAAGCCAGCGACCTGAACCTGAATGTCCCGGCCCCGGCCATCATTCTGATGGCAGGCCTGCAGGGTGCCGGCAAGACCACCACGGTGGGCAAGCTGGCCAAGCACCTGAAGGAAAAGCGCAAGAAGAAGGTGATGGTGGTGTCGGCCGACGTTTATCGTCCGGCCGCGATCGAGCAGCTGAAGACCCTGGCCGAGCAGGTCGGCGTGCTGTTCTTCCCGTCCAGCGCCGACCAGAAGCCGGAAGCCATCGTGCGCGCCGCCATCGACGATGCACGCAAGTCGTTCGTCGACGTGCTGCTGGTCGATACCGCCGGCCGCCTGGCCATCGACGAAGCGATGATGGCCGAGATCAAGGCCCTGCACGCGGCGGTGAACCCGGCCGAAACCCTGTTCGTGGTCGACGCCATGACCGGCCAGGACGCAGCCAACACCGCGAAGGCCTTCGGCGATGCGCTGCCGCTGACCGGCGTGGTGCTGACCAAGACCGACGGCGACGCCCGCGGCGGTGCCGCGCTGAGCGTGCGCTACATCACCGGCAAGCCGATCAAGTTCGTCGGTGTCAGCGAAAAGCCGGAAGGCCTGGACGTGTTCCACCCGGACCGCATCGCCAGCCGCATCCTCGACATGGGCGATGTGCTGTCGCTGGTCGAGCAGGTCGAACAGCAGGTCGACAAGGACAAGGCCGCCAAGCTGGCCGAGAAGGTCGCCAAGGGCAAGAAGTTCGACCTGAACGACATGCGTGACCAGCTCGAGCAGATGCAGAACATGGGCGGCATCGGCGGCCTGATGGACAAGCTGCCGGGCCTGGGCAACATCCCCGACCATCTGAAGCAGCAGGTCAGCCAGGGCAAGGAAGTGCCGCGCATGATCGCCATCATCAACTCGATGACCAAGAAGGAACGGCGCAATCCGAACCTGCTCAACGGCTCGCGCCGCGCGCGCATCGCCAAGGGCTCGGGCGTGACCCCGGCCGACGTCAACAAGCTGATGAAGCAGTACATGCAGATGGAAAAGATGATGAGCAAGATGGCTGGCGGCGGCATGAAGGGCATGTTGCGCAGCATGAAGGGCATGATGGGCGCCATGGGCGGCCGCGGCATGCCGTTCCGTTGATGACGGCCCGGTCGCAGTCTGATGTAGCGCCCGAGCCTGTGCTCGGGCGGCGGCGCGCAGGCGACGCAACAAGCCGCCGGGCAGGCTCGACTCTACCCCCGCCCTGCGCGCACCATGGGGGCCTGTCCGAAACGATGGGCCGTCATGCAGAGTTCCGCTGTATCTTCCCGCGTCGAGGCGTTCTGCCGGCGCTTTGACGTTTCCGTTCCGATCCTGCTGGCACCGATGGCCGGCGCCTGTCCGGTGCCATTGTCGGCCGCGTTGGCCAATGCCGGCAGCATGGGTGCGATGGGCGCGGTGCTGTCGTCATCTGCCGATATCGGTCGCTGGATGGAGGACTTCCGCGCGACCTCCACCGGCCCGGCACAGGTGAACCTGTGGGTGCCTGACCCCGTGCCGACCCGTGACGTTGCCGCCGAGGCCGCCAGCCGCGCCTTCCTCGCCCAATGGGGCCCGGACGTGCCGGCCAGCGCCGCCGATGCCACGCCCGCCGACTTCGAAGAACAGTTCGCCGCGCTGCTGGCGGCGCGTCCGGCGGTGGCCTCGACCATCATGGGTGTGCTGCTGCCGCGCCACGTGCAGCAGCTGAAGGACGCCGGCGTCGCCTGGATCGCGTGCGCGACCACGTTGTCTGAAGCACGCGCTGCCCAGGACGCCGGCGCCGATGCCGTGGTGGCGCAGGGCGTGGAAGCGGGTGGGCATCGTGGTTCATTCGATCCGGCGATGGCCGAGCGCCAGCTGGTCGGCCTGTTCGCGCTGCTGCCACGGCTGGCCGATCACCTGCACATCCCGGTGATTGCCGCCGGCGGCATCGCCGATGGCCGTGGTATCGCCGCCGCACTCACCTTGGGCGCCAGCGCCGTGCAGATCGGCACCGCGTTCCTGCGCACGCCGGAAGCGGCGATCGCCTCGGCGTGGGCCGATGGGCTGGCCGCCAGCGAACCGGAAGACACCTGGCCGACCCGTGCCTTCAGCGGTCGTCTGGGCCGTGGTCTGGCGACACCCTACGTGCGCGCCGCCGCCGCAGAAGGCGCCCCGGCGCCGCGTCCGTACCCGGTGCAGCGCGGCCTGACCGCGCCGATGCGCAAGCAGGCCGTGCAGGAAAACCGCCTGGCCGCGATGCAGGCCTGGGCCGGGCAGTCGGCATGGATGGCGCCGGCACAGCCGGCCGCAGACGTGCTGCGCGGCATGTGGAGCCAGGCGCAGGCACTGCTGCGATGACGCTGACCTGCAACGGCCAGCCGGCGCAGGTGGAGGATCTGCTGCCGGCGCTCGTCAACTACGGCCACTTCACCTCGCTGCAGGTGCGCGACCACGCGGTGCAGGGACTGGACCTGCATCTGGCGCGGCTGTCGCATGCCACGCGCGAGCTGTTCGGTAGCGAGCTGGATATGGCGCAGGTGCGGGCTTGGATGGTGCAGGCGCTGCGGCAAGCGGGGCAGGGCGATGCCTCGTTGCGGGTGACGGTGTATTCGCGCCACTTCGATTTCCGCAATCCGCTGGCGGCGGTGCCCGTGGACGTGCTGGTGGCGGCGTCCGCGCCGGTGACGCTGACCGCCTCCAAGCGTGTGCGCAGCGTGGCCTGGCAGCGTGAACTGCCGCAGATCAAGCACGTCGGCACGTTTGGCCTGTTCGCCGAGCGCCGTGCGGCGATGGCGGAAGGATTCGACGATGTGCTGTTCGTGACCGTCGATGGCGAAATGAGTGAAGGCAGCACCTGGAACCTGGCCGTGCACGATGGTGAACGGCTGCTCTGGCCGCAGGCGCCGGCCCTGCGCGGGACCGCCGAGGCGCTGCTGAAGCAGCATTGGCCGGGGGCGCAGGCCACGCAGCCATTGCGGCTGGCGGATATGGCCGGCGTGAAAGCCGCTTTTGCCTGCAACGCCAGCGGTCTGTGGGCGCTGGAGGCCATCGACGGGCATGTCCTGCCCGGCTCGCAGGCACTGGCTGAGCAGGGCAGAGCGGTGCTTGCGGCGGTGGCTTGGGACGGTTTGGGGTGAAAAGCCCGCCGGGCATGGCCCAGCACTACCGTGAAGGCTGGTCACCCATGGGGTTGGCTCGGCCGGGCTCTGCCGCTATAATCGCCCGCTTACCTCGCCATCCTGGCGACTGGGCAATAGGAAAAACACCATGGTCAAGATTCGACTGACCCGCGGCGGCGCCAAGAAGCGTCCGTTCTACCACATCATCGTCACCGACGTGCGCAGCGCGCGCGACGGCCGCAACATCGAGCGCGTTGGCTTCTACAACCCGGTCGCCCAGGGCGCCGAGAAGCGCATCGAGCTGGACCTGGCCCGCGTTGACCATTGGGTCAAGAACGGCGCCCAGCCGACCGACAAGGTCCGCAACCTGATCAAGGAAGCGACCAAGTCCCAGGCCGCTGCGGCCTGATCCTGACGGGCCACGCTTCGGCGTGGCCCTCTTGGTTGAAGCAGATGAAAGATATCGAGCGCCGCATCCTGCTGGGCAGGGTTGTCGGCGCTTTTGGTGTGCGCGGCGAGATCAAGCTCGAGTCCTGGACCGAGCCACGTTCCGCCATTTTCCGTTACCAGCCGTGGATCGTGCGCAGCCCGTCCGGCGTGGAAACCACGATTGAAGGTGTACGCGGCCGCGACAGCGGCAAGCACCTGGTCGCCCGTTTCCCCGGCGTCGAGGACCGCGATACCGTCGAAGCGATGCACGGCACCGAGATCTACGTGGCCCGCAGTGCATTGCCGCCGCCGAAGCCGGACGAGTACTACTGGGTGGACCTGGAAGGCCTGGATGTGAAGACCACCGAGGGCGTTGCCCTGGGCCAGGTCTCGCATCTGTTCAGCACCGGCGCCAACGACGTGGTGGTGGTCCGGGGTGACCGCGAGCGGATGATTCCGTTCGTGCAGCCGGACTTCGTCAAATCGGTCGACTTCGAGGCCAACCTGGTCGTGGTCGACTGGGATCCCGAGTTCTGAGTGTGAGCATGCGTTTCGACGTCATCACCCTGTTTCCCGAGTTCCTCGCCCAGTCCGCCGGATTGGGCGTGGTCGGGCGCGCGCAGGAGAAGGGGTTGTTCAGCCTGCATGGCTGGAACCCCCGTGATTACGCCGAAGGCAACTACCGCCGGGTGGACGATCGTCCGTTCGGTGGTGGCCCGGGCATGGTGATGCTGATCGAGCCGCTGCAGGCCTGCCTGCAGGCGATCCGCGATGCTGATACGACGCCGGCACGGGTGATCTACCTCAGCCCGCAGGGCGCGCCGTTGACCCAGGCCAAGGTGCGGGAACTAGCGGCCCTGCCGCGCATGGTCCTGCTCTGCGGCCGCTATGAAGGCATCGACGAGCGTTTCCTGGAGGCCAACGTCGACGAGGAGATTTCCCTCGGCGACTACGTGCTGTCCGGCGGCGAACTGGGTGCGGCGGTGATCATCGACGCCGTGGCCCGCCTGCAGGACGGCGCCCTGAATGACGCTGAATCGGCGGCGCAGGACAGCTTCGAGGGTGACCTCGGCCTGCTCGACTGCCCGCATTACAGCCAGCCGGCCCAGCATCCGCTGGGTGACGTGCCGGATGTGCTGCGCTCGGGCAACCACGCGGCCATCGCGGCCTGGCGCCGCCAGCAGTCGCTGGTCCGTACCGCCCAGCGACGCCCGGACCTGCTGGATGAACAGGCGCTGGGCAAGGCCGACCGCAAACTGCTGGACCAGGCCCGCCAAGCCCCGAAACACAAGGCCAGCCCCTAGCGCAGGGCTGGCTTTATCGGCTATCATGGCCAATTCCCGTCGACCCCGGTCGGCGCGCGCAGTACCCAAAACAAACGTGCAGCACAGTCCGGTGACTGCATGAGCCTACGTTGTCGATACGACACGCCCACCCGAACAAGAATCGGTGTAACCCATGAGCAAGCTGAACAAGTCCATCGTCGCGGAATTCGAATCCGCCCAGATCACCCGTGAACTGCCGAAGTTCAGCCAGGGCGACACCGTTGTCGTCAACGTGAAGGTGAAGGAAGGCAGCCGCGAGCGCGTGCAGGCCTACGAAGGCGTTGTCATCGCCACCAAGAATGCTGGCCTGAACTCCTCGTTCACCGTCCGCAAGATCTCGCACGGCTACGGCGTCGAGCGCGTGTTCCAGACCCACAGCGCCATCATCGACTCGGTCGAAGTGAAGCGTCGTGGTAAGGTCCGCGCCGGCAAGCTGTACTACCTGCGTGGCCTGGAAGGCAAGGCTGCCCGCATCAAGGAAGACCTGGCTGCCGCTGCTGCCGCCAAGGCTGCCCGTCTGGCCGACAAGGCCTGATAAACAACTTCGGTTGTTGCCGCAACGGCCACCTTCGGGTGGCCGTTTGCGTTTCCGGCATCGCATCGGCCACGATCGGGTGATGAATGACATCAACCGGCACTATCCGCCCGTGATCCAGTCGGCGTTGCGCTTCCTCGACGGCAAGGGGCTGGCACGCGTGCAATCGGCGCCGTTGCTGCATCGCCTGCTGTGGCGCGTGGGCATCGCACTGCCACCGCCGATCCTGGCCGGCTTCGGCACCAACGCGCTGGTGCAGGGCCTGTTGTTTGGGCTGTTCTGGACCGCGCTGATGTGGCTGATGCTGTGGCAGGGCAGCGAGCGCCCGCTGGCGCTGTTGCTGGTGGCCGGCCTGGTGGCCGGTGCGCTGTTCGGCATTGTGATGGCGGCGCTGATGCGCTCGCTGCGCCGGCACCGCAAGCTACCGGACTGGCGGCAGTTCCGGGCACGGCAGGCGGACTGAGCCGATGGCGCACTGCGCCGTGACTGCCGGCTACCGGCCGCGCTAGGCTGCGGCTTCATCCCGATGGCCGTACCGTGCGATGCCTGCCAAGCGAACCGCACCTTTCGCCGCGCCCACGCTGCTGTCCGGCGGCAACCCGCAGATCGCCAAGGGCGAGGGCGATGCCCCGGTGCAGGCGTACATCGCCGCCATGCCGGACTGGAAGCGGCCGATCGGCGCACAGCTGGATGCGCTGATCGAGCAGGCTGTACCCGGCGTGCGCAAGGCGGTGAAGTGGAACTCGCCGATGCATGCGGTGGCGCCGGGCGAAGGCTGGTTCCTCAGCTTCCATTGCTTCACCCGCTACATCAAGGTGGCGTTCTTCCGTGGCGCTGCACTGAAGCCGATGCCACCCGAGCCGTCCAGGAGTGCCGATACGCGCTACCTGCACATCCCGCAGGATGGCGCGCTGGATGAAGCACAGTTCCTCGACTGGGTGCGCCAGGCCGCCGCGTTGCCCGGTGAGCGCATGTAACCCCGACGTTCTGGTTTCCTTCCCGACGAGAGCTGCTGATGGCCACGCATGCACCGAACCCTGCCGATGCCGGAACCCCGGCAACTGAACTGATCGATGCGCGCATCGCCGAGCTGGGCGACTGGCGTGGCGAAGTGCTGGCACGCGTGCGTGCGTTGATCCATGAAGCGCTGCCGGACGTGCAGGAAACCTGGAAGTGGCGCGGTACACCGGTGTGGGAGCACAACGGCATCCTGTGCACCGGCGAGACCTACAAGCAGGCGGTGAAGCTGACCTTCGCCAACGGGGCGGCGCTGGCCGATCCGAAAGGCCTGTTCAACGCCAGCCTGGAGGGCAACACGCGGCGCGCGATCGACATCCATGAAGGTGCGATGCCGAATGCCGCTGCGTTGAAGGCGTTGCTGCGCGCGGCGGCGGCGTTCAACGCGGCGAAGAAGAAACGCTGACCGCCTCCTGTAGCGCCGAGCCCATGCCCGGCTTTGAGGGCCGCGCCTGTGCGGACCAACGGTCCGCACCCACCTCAGCGCGGCGGAGTGGCATCCGGGTCGGCCACCGGTGACGGTGGGCAGGCCGGAATTTCCGACGGCGTGGCCAGTTCTTCGGCGTGCGAAGGCTTGCCCATCATCTTCGCCTTGCGCCAGCCACCCCAGCGGTAATACGCCAGCGACAGCAGCATCGACACCAGCGAACTGACCGGGAAGCTCCACCAGATCGCATCGGCGCCCCAGTACGGCTGCAGCAGCTCGGCGAACGGCACGCGCACGCCCCACAGCGAACCGGCCAGGATCAGCAGCGGCGGAATCACCGCGCCGGTGGAGCGTACCACGCCGGAGATCACGAAGCTGACGCCGAAGAACAGGAACGAGCCGATCACCACGTGGTTGAGGTGGCGGGCGATGTCCAGCGCCTGGCTGGCCGGCGGCAGGAACAGGGCCAGCAGCTGGCGATCGAACACCACCAGCGGCAGGATCAGCGCGCCGGTCAGCAGGAAATTGAACAGCACGCCCTGGCGCGCGGTGCCGCGCACGCGGTCCCAGCGCTGCGCACCGACGTTCTGCGCGGCCATCGACGAGCACGCGGCGCCGATCGCCATCGCCGGCATCTGCAGGTAGTTCCACAGCTGCAGCGCGGCGCCGTAGCCCGCGCCGGTGTCGGTACCGTACTGGTTGACCATGGTCATCAGCAGGATCACCGACAGCGAGATCAGCACCATCTGCAGGCCCATCGGTACGCCCTTGACCACCAGCGCCTTGAGGATGGCCAGGTCGAGCTTGAACAGGCGCATGTCGGCACGGCCCAGCCACAGCGTGTGGCGCTTGTGCCGCATGTACAGCAGCAGGCCGGCCAGCGACAGCGTCTGCGCGACCAGCGTGGCCCAGGCCGAGCCGGCAATGCCCAGCGCCGGGAACGGGCCCATGCCGAAGATCAGTACCGGGTTCAGCACGATGTCCAGTGCCACCGAGACCATCAGGAAACGGAACGGCGTGCGCGAGTCACCGGCACCGCGCAGCGCGGCGGTGAGGAAGGCGAACGCATACAGCGTCGGCATCGCCAGGAAGATGATCTGCAGGTAGGCCTCGGCCAGCGGCAGCGAGGCGGCCGGCGTGCCCATCGCCGCCAGCAGCGGATGGGCCATGAACCAGCCGGCGATGGCGATGATTACCGACAGGCCGATGAAGAAGGTGGCGCTGGTGCCGACCACGCGCCGCGCATGCGCGATGTCGCGCGCGCCGATGGCCTGGCCGATCAGGATGGTCGAGGCCATGCCGAAGCCGAACACCGAGCCGATGAGGAAGAACATGATGTTGTTGGCGTTCGCGGTGGCGGTCAGTGCCGCCTCGCCGAGGAAGCGCCCGACCCAGACCGCATTCACCGAACCGTTCAGCGACTGCGCGATGTTGCCTGCCAGGATCGGCAGGGAAAACAGCAGGAGATTGCGGCCGATCGGGCCGGAGGTCAGGTCAATCGGCGCTTTGGCCATGGAGTGGTGATCGAATCCCGGGAGGCGCACACTAGCACCAAGCCGGTTTGCAGGATGTGGCAATGCATCAACGACTGCAGATGAAGCGGAGCGTGGCGCTGGCCTTGATCGGCGCCGCACTGGCCGCATGTTCGACAGGTGACCGGCTGGGCGATACCCAGGTGCGGCCAACCGACCGCCCCGAGTGCCTGGTCGGCAGCCAGCGCCAGGATCTTTCCGCCGGCGTACCTACCCTGATCGGGGGCAGCGGCTGCCGCACCGATCCCGACAACCCGCGTCCCCTGAACAAGCGAACGGAGTAGTCCCTGCCGATGACCGAGCTTTCCCCGCTGTCGCCCAGTGTCCGCCTGGACATCTGGTTGTGGGCGGCCCGCTTCTTCAAGACCCGCAGCCTGGCCAAGCAGGCCATCGAAACCGGCAAGGTCAGCGTCGCGGGCCAGCGTCCGAAATCCTCGCGCGCGGTGCGTGTGGGTGAGCAGCTGCAGGTGGATCGCGGCGAGGAGCATTTCGAGATCCGGGTGCTCGGCCTGAGCGACCAGCGCGGGCCCGCACCGGCGGCGCAGCAGCTGTATGCCGAGAGCGAGGCCTCCAAGGCCCGTCGTGCCGAACAGCGTGCGCTGCGCATCGCCGCACGCGATGGGTTCCAACCGCCAGAGCACAAACCGGACAAGCGCGCGCGGCGGTTGATCCGCGCGTTGGGCGATATCGACGCGCTCTGACCGAACGGCGATTCCGGTGCATGGTTCCTATCGCGGCGCGAAAGCAGGCGTGAGTCACGGTGCATTCGGAAAGGGCGGGGCAGGCTGGAAGTCCACTTTCTGGAAGCCTGCCCATGCATCGCATGCTGTTATGCCTGTCCCTGCTTGCCGCCGCGCCATTGCACGCGGCCGACATCACGTTCTGGGACACTCCGCAGCGCGGCGGCAACAGCATGAACATGTCGCCTCCGGACCGGAGCTACTTCGAGGCCCTGCGCGCGACCGGTGCGACCTGGGTACGGCTGGTACCGGACAAGTGGAAGGGGCAGGGCGGGCGTGACTTCCTGATTGGCAACGCCGACGACTACCGTAGCCTGGTTCCGGCCGACCTGGCCACGCTGCGGCGGGTGCTGGATGATGCCGACGCGGCTGGGCTGAAAGTGGTGCTGACTCCTTTGTCGTTGCCGTTGCTGCGCTGGAAGCAGCACAACGGCGACAAGGTCGATCCGCGCCTGTGGCAGTCCTTCGACAATCACGCGCCGGCCCGGCGCTTCTGGAGCGACCTCGCCACGGCATTGAAGGGCCATCCCGCACTGGCCGCCTACAACCTGATCAACGAGCCGGTTCCCGAGTATGGTGCTGGCCTGGCCGAGCATGCCTCGGCCGCGGCCATGCAGCAGTGGTACGCCGGTGTGGAAGACGGTCCACGCGATCTGCGCCGCTTCTATTCGGACCTGATCGCCAGCATCCGTGCGGTCGATGCGGACATGCCGTTGATGCTGGATGCCGGCTGGTACGCCGCTGCCGACGGTTTCAACTACTGGCCGGCGCCGCTGGCAGATTCGAAACTGCTGTACAGCGTGCACATGTATGAGCCGTATGCCGCAACCAGCGCGCCTAACCAGAAGCGCACCACGCCGTATCGCTACCCAGGCGTGGTGCCGTTTGGCGAACACAGCGAACGCTGGGATGCCGCGCGGGTCCGCAGTTACCTGCAGCAGCCGATGGACTGGGCGAAGACGCACGGCGTGAGGGCCAACCGCATGGTGGTCGGCGAATTCGGCTGCATGCGGCGCTGGCCCGACTGCGGCCGCTACCTGCAGGACGTGCTGCAGGTGCTGGAGCAGGACAAGGTGCACTGGGCCTTCTACGCGTTCCGCGAGGATGGCTGGGATGGCATGGACTACGAGCTGGGCGACAGTCCGCTGCCGTGGTCGTACTGGCAGGCGCAGGAGAAGGGGAAGACCGTGGCGCCGCCGCGTTCGATGAAGGCACCGGTGTTTGCGCCGATCCTGGAGCGGTTGAAGGCGGGCAACCGGTAAGACGCCGGGCATTGCCCGGCGCGTTCCATGGAGATGCCGATCACGCCGGGCCACGCCCGGCGGCGGCATCGTTCAGCGCTTGCCACCCAGCAGGCTGCCGCCGATCTTGAGCAGATCGCCCACGCCGAGCTGGCCGTCACCGTCCTGGTCCAGCAGGCTGCCGAGCAGGCCACCGGCAAGACCGCCCTGTTGCTGCACCTGCTGCTTTTCCTGGCCCAGGGCCTGGCTGAGCGAGCCGGCATCGGCCTGGCCGCCACCGAGGCGCTGGGCAAGGAAGGCCATCACGATCGGCGCGAGGATCTGCAGCAGCTGGCTGGTGCGGCCGCTGTCGAGCTGGGTGGCCTGGGCCAGGCCGGTTTCCACCTTCTGCTGGCTGCCGCCGAAGATGTGGCCGAGGATGCCTGCGCCATCGCTGGCGGCACCGCCGCCGCCGCCACCCAGCACCGAGCCGAGCACGCTGCCCAGGTCCAGGCCACTGTGGTTGTTCTGCAAGGCGCCGAGCAGTGCCTGCGCGCCCTGCGGCTGCGAGGCGTTGTTGCCCAGCGCGCCCATCAGCACCGGCAGCGCGGCACTGATCGCGCCGGAAGCCTGGGTATCGCTGATGCCGAGCTGCTGCGACACCTGCTGCAGCGGGGCGCCCTGCAACTTGGCGAGAAGTTCATCGGTCAGGCTCATCTGCGGAATCCTTGATTGGGGTTGGGCGTGCAGAAGGTACGACGCGGACCGTTAAAACGGCGACGCCGCCTCGCAGGGAGGCGGCGTGCCGTTCACGCGGGAGGGCGGTCAGAGCTCGATGTCTTCGGCGCCCGGGGTGGCGGTGGGCAAGTCCGCTTCCGGCTGGGCCGGCTTGAACGGATCCGACGGCTGGCTGGCCAGCGCCTTCAGCGCCGCGGCCACACCGGCACCGTAGGCCGGGTCGGCCTTGCTGCAGTTGTCGATGTGGCGCTGCTTGATGAAGTCCGGCGCATCGCCCAGGGCACGGGCGGTGTTGGCGAACAAGCGGTCCTTCTGCGCCTGGTTGTAGCTGCGGAACAGCGCACCGGGCTGGCTGAAGTAGTCGGCGTCGTCTTCGCGGAAGTTCCAGAAGTCGGCGTCACCGCGGATCTTCATCGGCGGCTCGCGGTACTCCGGCTGCTCCTGCCACTGGCCGTAGCTGTTCGGCTCGTAGTGCGGCAGGCCACCGTAGTTGCCGTCCACGCGCATCGCACCGTCGCGGTGGTTGCTGTGCACCGGGCAGCGTGCGGCGTTCACCGGAATCTGATGGTGGTTCACGCCCAGGCGGTAGCGCTGCGCATCGGAGTAGGCGAACAGGCGCGCCTGCAGCATCTTGTCCGGCGAGGGGCCGATGCCCGGCACCAGGTTGCTCGGTGCGAACGCGGACTGCTCAACGTCCTGGTACCAGTTGACCGGGTTGCGGTTCAGTTCGAACTGGCCCACTTCGATCAGCGGGTAGTCGCTCTTCGGCCACACCTTGGTCAGGTCGAACGGGTGCACGCGGTAGGTTTCCGCATCCAGTTCCGGCATGACCTGGATGAACAGCTTCCACTTCGGGAAGTCACCCTTCTCGATCGCGGCGAACAGGTCGCGGCCGTGGCTTTCGCGGTCATGGCCGACCAGGATCTGCGCCTGCGCGTCGGTCAGCGATTCGATGCCCTGCTGGCTGACGAAGTGGAACTTGACCCAGAAGCGCTCACTGTCGGCGTTGGTGAAGCTGTAGGTGTGCGAGCCGAAGCCGTGCATGTGGCGGAAGCTGCGCGGGATGCCGCGATCGCTCATCACCACGGTCACCTGCAGCAGGGCTTCGGGCAGCAGCGTCCAGAAATCCCAGTTGTTGCGCGCGCTGCGCAGGTTGGTGTGCGGGTCGCGCTTCACGGCCTTGTTGAGGTCGGCGAACTTGCGCGGGTCGCGCAGGAAGAACACCGGCGTGTTGTTGCCGACCAGGTCCCAGTTGCCTTCTTCGGTGTAGAACTTCAGCGCGAAGCCGCGGATGTCACGCTCGGCATCGGCGGCGCCACGCTCGCCGGCCACCGTGGTGAAGCGGGCGAACATCTCGGTCTGCTTGCCGACCTTCTCGAACAGCTTGGCGCGGGTGTACTTGCTGATGTCGTGGGTGACGGTGAAGGTACCGAACGCGCCCGAGCCCTTGGCGTGCATGCGACGCTCGGGAATGATCTCGCGGTTGAGGTTGGCCAGCTTTTCCAGCAGCCAGACGTCTTCCATCAGCAGCGGGCCGCGTGGGCCGGCGGTCTTGCTGTTCTGGTTGTCCACCACCGGCGCGCCGAAGGCCGTGGTCATCGGGGTCACCGGATCATCGCCCTGCTTCTGTTTCGGCGTGGTGCTCAGCTCGCGCTGCTGCTGGGCGCCTTCCGCAGGCGACGGCGCGGTGTGATACGGGCATTTGGGGCTGTTGTTATCGGACTGGCTCATGGCTGGCTCCTGCGGGTGAAGACGGGGTGGAACATCTTCACTCGACTTTAGCTAGCGCCAGATGAAATGAATAATCGAATGATTCGTTCAGGTTGATAGATTCTGTCAATTGAAACTCAGAATCAGATTTGCGAAATCTTTCGATGGGCCTCCTGCGAGGCAGGAGGCCAAGCGCTTGCGCTGCGGCTACAGCAGCGCTTTCAAGCGATACAACGCTTCCAGCGCCTGCTTCGGCGTCAGTTCGTCCGGATCGATGGCGGCCAGTGCTTCCTGTGCCTTGTTCGATGGCGCCGCGAACAGGCCGAACTGCTGCGGTGCATCCAATGCCTGTGGTGCCAGCTCGGCGGCATGGCTTTCACCGCCGCGCTGTTCCAGCTCGGCCAGGCGACGGCGCGCCTGCGCTACGGTGGCGCGCGGCAGGCCTGCCAGGGCCGCCACCTGCAGGCCGAAGCTGCGGTTGGCCGGGCCGTCCTTCACCGCGTGCATGAACACCAGCGCCTCACCGTGCTCGACCGCGTCCAGGTGCACGTTGGCAATACCGCTGCGGCCGCCTTCGTGCTGCTCATCGGCCAGCGCGGTCAGCTCGAAGTAGTGGGTGGCGAACAGCGTGTAGCAGCGGTTCTGGTAGGCCAGGTGGCGGGCCACCGCGTCGGCCAGCGCCAGGCCATCGTAGGTGGAGGTGCCGCGGCCGATTTCATCCATCAGCACCAGCGAATGCGCGGTGGCGTGATGCAGGATGTAGCTGGTCTCGGCCATCTCGACCATGAAGGTCGACTGCCCGCGGGCCAGGTCGTCACCGGCGCCGATGCGGGTGAGGATGCGGTCGATCGGGCCGATCAATGCGCGGCTGGCCGGCACGAAGCTGCCGATGTGGGCCAGCAGCACGATCAGCGCGTTCTGCCGCATGTAGGTCGATTTACCGCCCATGTTCGGGCCGGTGATGACCAGCATCCGGCGGTCCGGATGCAGGTCCAGGTCGTTCGGTTCGAACGGCTGCTCGCGTACCGCCTCGACCACCGGGTGGCGGCCGCGTTCGATCTTCAGGCACGGCTCGGCCTGCAGTTCCGGCCGGGCCCAGTCCAGCGCCTGCGCGCGTTCGGCGAAGGCGGCCAGCACGTCCAGTTCGCTGAGTGCGGCGGCGCACTGCTTCAGCGGCTCCAGCTGCCCGCCGAGGGTATCCAGCAGCTGCTCGTACAGGTACTTCTCGCGCGACAGCGAACGGTCGCGCGCGGACAGCACCTTGTCCTCGAACGCCTTCAGTTCTTCGGTGATGTAGCGCTCGGCATTGGTCAGCGTCTGGCGGCGGGTGTAGTGCACCGGCGCGCGGTCGGACTGGCCCTTGCTGATTTCGATGTAGTAGCCATGCACACGGTTGTAGCCCACCTTCAGGGTGGCAATGCCGCTGCTTTCGCGCTCGCGCTGTTCCAGGTCGACCAGGAACTGGTCGGCGTGGGTGGACAGGCGGCGCAGTTCGTCCAGCTCTTCATCGAAGCCATCGGCCAGCACGCCGCCGTCGCTCAACTTCAGCGGCGGCATCTCGGCGATGGCGCTGGCCAGCAGCTGCGCGCACTCGTCGTGCTCGCCCAGCGCCGCATGCAGGGCCTGCAGGCGTGGTGAGTCCAGCGGGGCCAGCACGTCGCGCACCGCCGGCAGCAGGCCCAGGCCGTCGCGCAGGGTGGAGAAATCGCGCGGGCGCGCCGAGCGCAGCGCCACGCGGGTGAGGATGCGTTCCAGGTCGCCAAGGCGGCGGAACTGCTCGCGGATGTCAGCGTCGCTGCCGCGATCGATCAGGGTTTCCACCGCATGGTGGCGCTGTACCAGCACCTCGCGCAGGCGCAGCGGACGATGCAGCCAGCGCCGCAGCAGGCGGCCGCCCATCGGCGTCACCGTGCTGTCGAGCACGCCCAGCAGCGTATTGCGGGTGTCGCCATCAACACGCGTATCCAGTTCCAGATGGCGGCGGGTGGCGGCGTTCATCGCGATCGCCTCGCCGGCAGTCTCCATCGCGATGGAGGTCAGGTGCGGCAGGCGCTGCTTCTGGGTTTCCTCGACATAGCCGAGCAGGGCGCCGGCGGCAGCGGTCGCGCGCGGCTTGTCATCGATGCCGAAGCCGCTCAGGTCATGCAGTTTGAAGAAGTTCAGCAGCTGGCGGCGGCCACTGTCGGCATCGAACAGCCACGGCGCGCGGCGACGCACGCCGGTGCGCTGGCGCAGGAACTCCGGCCAGTTTTCTTCGTCGGGCACCAGCAGCTCGGCCGGCTCCAGCCGTGCCAGCTCGGCTTCCAGGGCGTCGTCGGTTTCCACTTCGTTGACCAGGAAGCGGCCGCCAGCCAGGTCGGCCCACGCCAGGCCGTAGCCCTGCTTGCTGCGCGACAGGGCCATCAGCAGGGTGTCGCGGCGTTCATCCAGCAGCGCCTCGTCGGTGACCGTGCCGGGGGTGACGATGCGCACTACCTTGCGCTCGACCAGGCCCTTGGCCAGCGCCGGGTCGCCGATCTGTTCGCAGATCGCCACCGACTCGCCCAGTGCCACCAGCCGCGCCAGGTAGCCTTCATAGGCATGTACCGGCACGCCGGCCATCGGGATCGGTGCGCCCCCGGAGCTGCCGCGCTGGGTCAGGGTGATGTCGAGCAGGCGCGCCGCCTTGCGGGCGTCGTCATAGAACAGTTCGTAGAAGTCACCCATGCGGAAGAACAGCAGCAGGTCCGGGTAATCGGACTTGGCCGCGAAGAACTGCTTCATCAGCGGGGTGTGGTCCTTGGACGCCTTGGCGTTGCTGGTGTTGTCTTTTGTATCAGTCACTTGGGGCGTTTCGCGTCTTGGCAGGGCGTCGGGGCGTGGCCACGCGCAGGCATGGCCGGAGAGATCGTTAGTGTAGCGACCTGGGGCGGTCGATGATCCCGACCGGAAGCCCAGAGACAAGGGCGGTTGCCCGCGACTGTCCGTACGCCAACGCAGGCCCCCGTACACCTGCGGTTTGGTTGATTTCCACGGGGCCCCACGGTAGTGTCAGCCCCGGCGATTTCCGCCAAGCGGCCTCCATGGAAACCGGGGCGACTCACCCCGGGCGGGCGTTGATGGAAAGAACAAGCATGACTGCAGCCTGCATGGCCGCCGAACCTCGTTACACCTGGCGTACCGTCCTGCTGAGCATCCTGGTCGCCATCGTTCCGCTTGCCGGCTCCGCACCCTACACCTTGCTGAAGGCGGTGCTGCTGCTGGCCCTGCTGGTCACCGGCGTGGTTCTGATCCGCCGCCAGCCCGATGTCCGCCTGCGCTACCGCATCGCCCGGTTCATCGTGATCGTCTGCTTCCTGCGCCTGGCCTATGCCTTCTACAGCATCCTCTGGCACGGGCTGCGCTGGAACGAACTGGACCTTCCGGCACAGACACTGCTCTACCTGGGCACCGCTGCGGTGTTCGCCACTGCGCTGGACTGGCGCCTGATCTGGAAGATCTTCGCCCTGTCCACCCTGGTCTTCGGCGGGTCGTGCATCGTGCAGCACCACGTGATGGGCCTTGAACGCGCGCACGGTTTCAGTGGCGGCGAATGGACCGCCATCGAGTTCACCATGGTGACGCTGTGCATGGCGCTGTTCTCGGTCATCCGGTTGATCCAGCCCAATGTCCATCCGGCCGAACGCTGGCTGCACGGCGTGGCCATCGCCGTCGGCGTCTATGGTTCGATCCTGGCGCAGAGCCGCGGGCCGATCCTGGCGTTCATTCCCGCCATGCTGATGGTGATTGCGGTGCACGTCCGGCGCACCCGGCGCTGGCGGGGGGCACTGGCCTTCGTCGGTGCCCTGGTCATTGGCGTGGTCGGCGCCACCTCGGTGCTGAACCATGAGGTGATCCAGCGCTTCGGTGAGGTCAGTGGCGAGATCTCCGGTTTCAACCAGGAAAACGAGGTCGGCTCGGTCCGCGAGCGCATCGCCATGTGGGGTGTGGCGGTCGACGCCTTCGCCGAGCATCCCGTGGCGGGGGTGGGCCTGAACCAGTTCGGTACCTATGCACGTGAGGGCATCGCCCGCGGCGAGGTGTCCGAGTCGATCTTCCGCTACAACCACCCACACAACGAGTACCTGGAAGCGGCGGTGACCGGTGGCGTGCCGCTGCTGCTGATCATGCTGCTGGTCTTCATCCTGCCCGGCATCCATTTCGTGCGACGTCTCGGCCACGCCGACGACATCACCGCGATGATCGCCACCGCCGGACTTGCCGTGGTCATCGTCTATGCGCTTTCGGCGTTCACGGACAACGTGTTCTACCGGGCGATGCCGCATTCGTTCTATTTCTACCTGGTGCTGGGTTTCATGCTGGCGACCGCCTTGCCGGCGCGTGACCTGCTCCGGCCAGGGAGTCCCTCCTGATGGCGCATATCCATCTGCTGGCCGCCGACAACCAGCGTGGGCTGTCCCATGACATCCAGGTGATCGAGCGCTCGTTGCAGCAGCTCGGGCACACGGTGACGGTCAGCCGCCTGGACGCGGTCCGCAATGGTGGCGCCTGGAAACTCCGCGGAATGCGCCTGCGCAGGCTGCTGGCCTCGTGGCTGAGCCTGGGGCGCACGCCCGCCCGGTTCGACGTCAACATCTCGCTGGAACATGTCCGGCCGGCGAGCTTCGGACTGGCCAACGTCAATCTGTTGATCCCGAATCCGGAATGGGTGTCCGCACGCAGCCTGCGGATCCTGCCGCGGTTCGATGCGTTGCTGACCAAGACCGAAGAAGCCACGCGCATCTTCAACGCGCTGGGCATGCGCGCGCTGGAAGTCGGTTTCTGCAGCCGTGACCGCTACGACCCGGCAGTGCCGCGCAGGCCGCGCAGCTTCCTGCATGCGGCCGGTACCAGCCGTATGAAGGGAACGGCTGCACTCGTCAATGTCTGGAAACGGCACCCCGAATGGCCCTTGCTGACCATCCTGCGCGGCGGCCCTTCGGACGAAGATGAGGGCGGTGCCGCGAACCTGAGAATCGTCCGCGAGCGGCTGCCCGACCAGGAAGTGCAGCGCCTGCAGAACGAACATGCGTTCCACCTGTGCCTGTCGCAGACCGAAGGCTGGGGCCACTATCTGGTGGAAGCGATGAGCTGCGGGGCGGTGGTGATCACCTGTGACGGCGCGCCGATGAATCAGATGATCGACGACAGCCGCGGCATCCTGGTTGCCGCGCACGAGGGCGAGCCCTGCCATCTGTCCAGGACCTGGCATGTGGATGAGAAGGCGCTGGAACAGGCCGTCGAGCGCGCGCTGGCGATGGATGAGGCCGAGTGGACCCGGCTGGGCGCCAATGCACGCGCATGGCACCTGGCCAGCGAGGTGGCGTTCCCGCGCCGTCTTGGCGAGGCCCTGGCCAAGCTCTGAGCTGATGTGGGGCTGGTCGCTGCAGCCCGCTCAGCCAGGCACCAGGGTGATCTGCGGATGGCTGCCGAAGATCTCCATGACGATCTCGAAGTAGGTCTGTCCCTGGCCAAACGCCAGTGCCGTCAACTGAGCGTGGATGGCCGCACCGTTGAACCTGCCGCCCTGAGCGAGTTTCGACTGCAGCCAGGCGCGCGTGGTCTCGCGGCCCAGTGCATCGCGGCTGTGGGCGATGTCACGCCACACCACCGTGGCGATGGCATGGCCTGCGAGAGCGCCGTAGCCGCCGTGAAGCAGGTCATCAAGCGCATCCAGGCTTGCGCCCAGTTGCCAGTCTTCGTCGGCCATGAACACGCGATTGATTTCCACGTAGAGGCTGGCGATGTCGTTGATGGACGCGCCTTCGATGTGCAGGATCCGTGTCATCTGCAGACTGTAGCCCTCCCGGGCGGCGGTTGTGTCCGGCGCAGATAATCCAGGGCCGCTTCGGATGGAGCTGGCATGATTATGGTGTTAAACCTGCGTGATTTTCATCGGGCGCTGGCGTGTCAGCGGTATTCAATAATGATATGGCGCCATTATCTGCCGCCTTTTTTTCTGACTGCCTGCACAGTTCCATATATTTGGATCGGTCCATATATAAAGTCCCGTAAAGTTTCCCTTCGCTGCGCCGCCATCGAACGTACGGCCACGATCAAGGGAATTGAGATGCTTGCCTTACGTAATCTCCGTGTGGGATCCCGGCTTGGCGCCGGCTTCGGTCTGCTGCTGCTGTTCATCATGGCCATCGTTGGCCTGGTGCTGTATGGGAATCAGCTGAAATCCGCCCAGTTCGAGAAAGTGGTGGACGTCAACATGGTCAAGATGCGTTTGTTGAATGACATGCTTGATACCAACAACGCGGTGCTGATGCATCGCCGCCTGATGGTGATCAAGCGGGGTGATGAGTTCGACAGGGATTACCAGCGTGCCCAGGAGTTGTCGCGGACCTATGACGGTATCTGGGCCAAGTACATCAAGATTCCGCGTGACGCCACCGGCGATACCCTGGTCGCGCGCATCGAGGCGGCACGAAAGGCCACCGATGCATCAACCCAGCAACTGCATGAGCGCATGAAGGTGGGGGATTTTGATGGGGCAGCGAAGGAGCTGCTGGCCGAGCACGGTCTGGCAACGGCCTGGAATGAATCCATCTCGGCCCTGCTGCGCCACCAGGAAACACTGACCGAACGCAGCCGCGAAGAGTACCGCGCAACCGAATCGTGGACCGGCACGCTGTCGATCGCGTTCGGGGCACTGAGCCTGCTGCTGGGCACGTTGGCGGCCTGGGCGATCACCCGCAGCCTGACCCGTCCGCTGGAAGGCGCGGTGAAGCTGGCCGACGGCATCGCCAGTGGCCGCCTGGACAGCAGCATCGACGCCACCGGCAACGACGAGCTGACCCAGCTGCTGAAGTCGATGCAGCGCATGCAGGCACAGCTGCAGTCGGTGATGGCGGCGCAGGGCGAGCTGGCACGCCAGCACGATGCCGGCAGCCTCAGCTACCGCATGGACGAGAGCGCATTCCCCGGCGACTACGGGCGCATGGTGCATGAGACCAATGCGCTGGTTGGATCGCACGTGCAGGTACAGAACCGGCTGATCGAGGTGATGAAGCACTACGCACGCGGCGATCTGTCGGTGGACATGGACCCGCTGCCCGGCGAGAAGGCGGCGATCACCCAGGCGATGGACGAAACCAAGTCCAGCCTGTCGGCGATCAACAGCGAGATCCGCCGGCTGGCGACAGCGGCCGCGGCAGGCGACTTCAGCCTGCGCGGTGATGAAGATCGCTTCGCCTACGATTTCCGCGACATGGTGGCAGGGCTCAATCGCCTGATGCAGACCACCGACGAGAACCTGGTGCAGGTCTCGACCCTGCTGCAGGCCATCTCGCGCGGCGACCTGACCGTGCGCATGCAGGGGGATTTCCACGGCGTGTTCGCGCGCATGCGTGATGACTGCAACGCCACCGTCGATCAGCTCAAGCAGATCGTGGGCCGTATCCAGGCCAGTGCTTCCAGCATCAACCTGGCAGCGGGCGAGATCGCCTCGGGCAACACCGACCTGTCGCGGCGTACCGAACAGCAGGCGGCGAACCTGGAAGAAACGGCAGCGTCGATGGAGGAACTGACCTCTACCGTGAAGCAGAACGCCGAGCACGCACGCCAGGCCAACCAGCTGGCCATCGGCGCGCATGGTGTTGCCTCGCAGGGCGGTGAAGTGGTCGGGCAGGTGGTCACCACGATGTCGGCCATCGAAGCCGCGTCGAAGAAGATCGCCGAGATCATCTCGGTCATCGATGGCATCGCCTTCCAGACCAATATCCTCGCGCTGAACGCGGCGGTCGAAGCTGCGCGTGCCGGGGAACAGGGCAGGGGCTTTGCCGTGGTGGCCAGCGAAGTGCGTACGCTGGCGCAGCGCTCGGCGGGCGCGGCCAAGGAGATCAAGGGCCTGATCGAGGATTCGGTCGGCAAGGTCGCCGATGGCTCGGCGCTGGTCCGCCAGGCCGGCACCACGATGGGCGAGATCGTGGCCTCGGTGCAGCGCGTGACCGACATCATGGCCGATATCTCTGCTGCCTCCCAGGAGCAGAGCTCGGGCATCGAACAGGTCAACCAGGCGGTGGTGCAGATGGATGAGACCACCCAGCAGAATGCCGCGCTGGTCGAAGAAGCCAGTGCCGCAGCGCGCTCGATGGAGGAGCAGGCGAACCTGCTGGCCGAAGCCGTGTCGGTGTTCCGCACGGGGGCGGTGACCGCCGCCGCCGCAGTACGCCCGGCGCTGGCAGCCGTGGCGGCATCGGTTGCGCCGGTACGCCGGCCTGCGGTGCTGTCGCCGCGGCTTGAGCCGACGCTGGCCGCCAATGCGGGTGGTTGGGAAGAGTTCTAGCAGAGGGCAATGCCGGCAGGGAGACGGCGCCCATCGCGACGGCTGGTCGCGATGGGCGCGGATTTTCTTCCTGAACGTGCGATGGCCGATGAAGTGGCGGACACGCGCATTTCACTTCCGGTTGCCAACCGCGGGAGGACACTGGTGCCATACCGGAACTCAGGAGATGGCCATGAAGACCTCGACCCGATTGCTTGTGCTGGGCACCCTGCTGGCGGCTTCGTCGGTGGCCGGCGCGCAGACCTATGGGCCGCGCGATGAGGGACGCAAGTTCAATGACGGCAGCCGCGTGGTCTGCAAGAACGTGGAAGTGCAGCGTAATTCGCGCGATCCCAACCGCATCGCCGGTACCGCCACTGGCGCTGTGATTGGTGGCCTGCTGGGCAACCAGGTGGGCGGTGGCAACGGCAAGAAGCTGGCCACCGTGGCCGGTGCCGTAGCGGGCGGCGCTGCCGGCCGCCAGATCCAGGGCAACAGCCAGCAGAAGAACGGCGACCGCGTGGTCGAACGCCGCTGCGAACGCGTTTACCGCTGACCGATGATGCCAACAGCGTAATCCCCCTTCCGCAACGCAGTTCCTCGAACGCCGGCCCCGTGCCGGCGTTCCTCGTTGTGGGCCCCGTATCGCCGGCCGCTGTGTCGTGCCTATACTGCGCCGACCTCCAAGGATGAATGCCCTGTGAACGAATTGCCCGTCGCAGAGTCGCACGTGCCGGTTGCCGAGCCCGGACCCGAGGCGAGCACGCGCTTCGGTCGGCTGCGTGAGCGTACCGATGAGTTGGAACTGTTCATTTCCGGCCTGCTGGCGTTCGCACTGTTGGCGGTGCCTGGGTACCTGTTCGATGCGTGGGCGCGCAGCAGCCTGCACACGGAAGGCATGTACTTCCAGGTGCTGTGGTTTGGTTTCAGCATCAGCGTGGGCATGTGTTACGTGCTGGCGGTAGCGCTGATCGCGCACTTGACCGTGCGCGGGTACTGGATAGGCCTGATCGGGCTGAAATCGCACTTTCCCAAGGGCATCGACTGGGAACGGCTGCCGCAGATGGGCCCGGTATCGCGCGCTTTCCTCAAGGCGCGCGACGGTGGCCTGGACGGCAGCATCGAACGCGCTGATCGTTTGGCCACCATGCTCTTCTCCACCACGCTGCTGGCGGTACAGACGCTGGCCGGCACCCTGGTGATGGCCGTGCTGACGTTGTGCGTGGCGATGGCGATCAGTGCGCTTGCCGGTGGTTCCGATCGTGTGGCCATGATCGTGGTCGGTACCGTGCTGGCCAGCCTGCTTGTACTCGCACTGGTTCCTGCACTGCTGGAGCGTGTCATTGCGCGCCGGCAGCGGCGCGACCAGCCCTATGACGGCGTGCAGCGGTGGCTGCAGCGCTTCCTGGCGGGCCTGCAACGGATTCCCCTGCTGCGCCTGATGCAGACCATGCAGTTGACCCTGCAGAGCAACCTGCGCTCGCGTTCGTTCATGGCGGTCTATCTGCTGGCGGTGATGGTGGCCATGGTGCTGGGCGGGGTGCAGGTGCTGGGTTCGGTGAAGTTCTCGCTGTTCAACCGCTACCAGGTGATGACCGACGAGGCCGTCGAACACGGCATGTTGAGCGCGCATTACGAATCGATGCGTTCGGCGCACGATCAGCTGCTGCCGTACCCGATGATCCCGTCGGACACTATCAGTGGTTCACGCCTGCGTGTGTTCATTCCACACCGCCCCCAGCGCGACAACCCGCTGGCGCGCCAGCACTGCACCGCCTTGCCCGCCGCACGCAATGAAGCGACTGGCGCAAAGGCTGCCAGCGCAGCGGTGGAGTGCCTGTCCCGGTTGTGGCGGGTGCAGCTGGATGGCACGCCGGTTGACCTGCACGCCTTCATGCCGATGGAGCGCCGCGATCTCGACATGCGTGGCCTGGTGGGCTATCTGCCCATGGCGACGCTGGCACCGGGTCGCCATGACCTGAGCCTGGTCTGGAATGCCGAAGGGGGCGAACGCGGCCCGGAGCGACGCCGCGAGTACCGCATCCCGTTCTGGTACGCGCCCGACCCCTGAAAAGGGGGCGGAGGGGATTGAGCCGCATCCCCCAACCTTGCCGTTTACGACTCAATCCCCTTCGTCCCCTTTTTTTCGAGGAGGCGCCAGGCGGCGAGGCTGCCGTAGAGCAGCAGCAGGACGGTGAGAGTGATCAGTTCGTGGCCGACTTCAGCCGGGCGGGCGTCCATCTGGTTCAGGCGCACCATCAGGTTGATGCCCGAGGTGGTCGGCAGCAGCTGCGCCAGCCAGACCAGCGGTTGCGGCGTCATCACCGCCGGCCACGACAGGTTGGCCAGGAAAAACAGTGGGATCGAGGTGGCGATGATGTACTGGAAGGCGCGTTCGCGGGTGCGGAAGAAGCTGCCGACGAACAGGCCGAACGCCACCGTGGCGGCGATGAACAGCGTGCCGCCCAACAACTGGCCCAGTGGATTGCCGCCGCGCGGATAGTCCTGCACCCACGCGGTGAAGCCGGCGTACCAGAACAGACCGAACAGGCCGATCAGGCTGAAGCCCAATGCCATGCCCGCCAGCGTTGGCAGGTCGAAGCGCAGGCGCCGGCCCAGCGCGAGTCGGCGGCCACCGAGCAGCACGCCGATGCCCATCAACAGGGTCTGGTGAACGATCAGCTCGGCCACGCCGGGCACGATGGCGCTGCCATAGCCTTCCTGCGTGTTGTACAGCGGGCGCTGCACCAGGGTGACCGGCGGTGCCTGCGGTGCGCCCATGAAGGCCGCTTGGCCGACTACCGCCTCACGCCCGAACGCGCCCAGTGCATCGGCCACGCTGCCCAGCACCCAGCTGGCACGGCCCAGGTAGGCGCCGTTGCCGAGCAGCACCAGCTTGGCCGGATGGCCGCGCAGGATGTCGCGTTCCAGGTTGGCCGGGATCAGTACGATGCCCTCGGCGTGGCCGGCTTCCAGCTGCTGGCGTGCACTGTCGATGTCTGCCGGTTGCCCGACCACGCGTGCAACGCGGAGTGCATCGAGCTTTCGCAGCAGCGCGCGGCTGGTCGCGCTGTGGTCTTCGTCCACCACCAGCACCGGCAGGTTGCCGGCCACCTGGTGGCGGTACGCGGCCGGGTAGAAGAACGAGTACAGGATCACCGCGCCGACCATCACCACGATCGCGTAGCGATCGCACAGGACCGCCATCAGGGTCTGCCGGAGGCTGCGCCAGAGTGCGCTCATGCGTCGGCTCCCGCAGGCTGCGCGGCTTCAGGCGTACGCGCAAAGGCGATCAGGCGCAGGCCGCCGATGCCACCGGCCACCATCGTCATCAACAACAGCGTGGTCAGCGGCCATATCGAAACCTGCAGCGGCGAACCGATGAACTGCTGCTGGGTCTGCAGCTTGATGTAGGCGCTGAGTGGCAGCAACTGATGCCAGATACGGGTGAACAGGGGGCCATCCAGCACCGGGAAGGTGGCGCTGGAGAATGCCAGTGCGGTGCCGATGCTGAGGCCGACCGCGGACAGCGCGGTACCCATGTCGCGGGTGACGCCGACGAAGAACAACGCGTAGGCGGCCGTGGCCAGGTAGAACAGTGGCTGTGCGAGCAGCAGCACGAGCGCGCTGCCGGCCACACCATCGCCGCGCAGCCAGGCCAGGTACCCAATGCCGAGCGCGCCATACAACGAGAACAGCAGAGTGTACGGCGCGACCTTGCCGGCAATCGCCGACCACGGCGTGCGACCCAGCCAGGCGGGCAGGGTGCCGTCGCGGATCTCGCGGCCAAGGCTGCCGGCCACGGCAAGTGCCAGTACCAGTGACAGCACCGCCGGGAAGATCAGTGGCAGCAGGAACAGTTCGTAGCTGCGTGCCGGGTTGTAGAGGATGTCCGACTGCACCGCGATCGGCGCCGCGCGCAGCTTGCCCGGGCCGACCTGCAGGCCGATGCGCTCGCGCAGCAGGCGTGCGTTCCACGCGGAAACCGCGTCGCCGATGTCGCGCGACGCCGACTGGCCGGTGGTCATGTAGGTGGCGTTGTAATAGGCGAACACCGTGCCCTGGCGGCCGCGCAGCGCCTGGCGGGTGACATCACGCGGCACCAGTACGATGGCGAACACATCCAGGCGGCGCAGCTGCGAACGGGCGTCTTCCATGTCCACGGGCTGGCTGGCGATGCGCACGCCCGGGCTGGCATCGAGCATGCGCAGCAGCAGGCGGCTGTCACTGCTGTGGTCGAGGTCGACCACAGCAATGGGGATATCGCGCATCACCGACGGCGTGAACATCCACGCCATCACCGCCAGCATCAGCAGGGGCAGCAGGGTCACCAGCAGCAGGTCGGCACGGTTGCCGCGCAGCGACTGCAGCTCGCGCCGCCACAAAGCGGCGAAGCCGTTGCGGTCGGGGCTCAGTGCTGGGGCCATGCGAACAGCACGCTCATGCCGGGGCGGAAGCCCTCGATGCGGCGTACCGGGCGCACCCGCACCTCGAAGCTGCGGACGTCGTAGCCGGACGACTGACGGGTGGTGCGCCAGGTTGCATAGTCGCCGGCCGGGTTGATGAAGTAGACCTCGAACTCACCGTCCTGGCCGAGTGCCGGCACGTTGCCCTGCAGCTTGCTGCCGACCTTCAGACCCTGCATCTGCGATTCGCGCAGGTTCATCGCCACCCACATGCGGTCGATTTCGACCAGGGTGAACACGGGATAGCCGGCTGGCACCAGCTCGCCCGGGTCGGCCATGCGCTTGTTGATCTCGCCGGCCACCGGCGCGCGCCCTTCGACTTCGACACGCGCAGCGTTGACTTCGGCCACCGCGCCCTGTGCCTGCTGCACCTGGCCCTGCGCGGCGCGCTTGTCCTGCTCGCGTGCGCCGGCCAGCGCCATGTCGTACTGCGCACGGGCGGCACGGGCCAGTTCACGCGAACTGGTGGCCTGGGCATGCGCTTCATCGCGCTTCTGCCGGGTCATCACCCCTTCGTTGAACAGGTTCTGCACGCGCTGGTAGGTGGCCTCGGCCAGCGTCGCACCGGCTTCGGCGCGCTTCCAGTTCGCTTCGGCGGCGCGGATGTCCTCGCTGCGCGCGCCTTCGTCGGCCTTGTCGGCCACCGCCTGCGCGGCGGCCAATGCGCCATGCGCCTGCTGTTCCTTGGCGGCCACTTCGGGGCTGTCGAGCAGGAACAGCACCTGGCCGGGCTGCACGCGGTCGCCCTCGCGCACCTTCAGTTCGGCCACGCGCGCGGTGATCTTGGCGGCCACGTTGATCGTGTCCGCATCGGCCATGCCCTGGATCTGGTCGGCCGGGCTGCGCCAGGCCAGCCACAGGCCGAGCACCACCACGACCAGCAGCACCACTATCAGGATCGGGCCCAGACGGCGCTTGGCCGGGGGCGTCGTCGCATCGTCGTGCAGCACATCACTCATGGTCGATCACCTCGTCCGCACGCCGCCGGAACTCTTCGAAACGGTCCATCTGTCCACTGACCTCCAGCAACTGTGCCAGCGCAATATCGTATTGGTAGGCGGCCTGCGCGCGCTCGACACGGGCACCGCCCAGGCCGAGCCGCGCGTCGATTACATCAAGCGAAGTCGCCTGGCCTTCGCGGAACGCCAGTTCCTGCAGGCGCAGGTTTTCCTGTGCCTGGGCGATGCTGCTGTCGAGCAGCACGTACTGCTGGCGCGCGGTCTCCAGTTCGTTCCAGGCCTTGCGCACGCCCAGCGCGACCTGGTTTTCGGCCTCGCGCAGGCCCGCTTCGGCCTGGTCCTGCTGCGCACGCGCCGCGCTGATCTGCGCCGGCCGCGAGTTCGGCGACAGGAAGGTGTACTTCAGGCCGATGCCGAACGCCCAGTCCGGATCGGTCAGCATCTCGTCGCGGCGGCGGAAGTCGTACTGGCCGAAGGCGAAGATCTGCGGCTTCAGCTTGGCCTGCTGCACGCGCACGCCCTGTTCGGCCTGCGCCACCATCGCCCGCAGGCGTGCGATCTGCGGCTGGCGCGCCTGTGCAGTGCGCTCGAAGCTGGCGACCGGTTCCAGCGGCACGCGCTGCACGAACAGCGGCGACACCGGCTGTACCTCGCCGCCACTGCGCAGGAGCGTGGACAGCGCGGCCTTCAGCGTGGCCAGATCGTTCACCGTCTTCTGGTACTCGCGTTCGGCCTTGTCGCGGGCCACGGTGGCCTGCAGGCGCTGCGCGCGGGTGGCGAAGCCGTCGCGTTCCAGCTTTTCCGCATCCGACAGGTGGCGGTTGAGGCCATCACGCACATCGCGGCGCGCGTCCACCGCCTGCTCGGCCAGACGCTGGCCGAAATAGGCCTGGGCCAGCTGCACGGTCAGCGACTGGCGCTGTGCTTCGCGCTCGGCGCTGGCCTGTTCGTGGGCGGCGCTGGCGGCACGTTGCGCGGCCGGAATCACGCCGCCGGTGTACAACGGCAGCACCGCAGTGACCACGGGCCGGGTACGCCAGTCGCGTTCGGTGAATGACAGCGGCGAATCGATGCCATAGGCCTCAGCGACAGGCGCCAGCGAGCCCAGTGGCAGGGTGAGGGTCTTCTGGAACTGCAGGCGGCGCACTTCGCCGGTGATCTCCGGCAGGCGCAGCAGGCGGGTGGCGTCCTGCAGGTCCTGCTTGTTGCGCACCGCTGCATCAGCGGCCGCCAGTGCATCGGAGACCTGCTCCAGGCGTTGCCGCGCCTGTTCCCAGTCCAAGGCAGGTGCGTCGGTGTTGTTCTGCGCGGACGCAGCGAATGGCAGGCAGGTCGCCAGCGCCAGCGCCAGCGCGGCCTTCGCGCGGTGCATCCTTGTACGTCGGCCGATCACGCCCATGCCGTCCCAGTGGTGAAGAAGTGCGCAAACGGTAGTGCGCGCGGCGTGAAGCCCGGGTCTGCGGTCATCGGATTGTCCTCAACGAAGGGTGCCGCTGGCCGCAGTGCGCAGCGCCTGGGTGATGTGCTGCAGCGTGCTTGAACGCACGGCGGCATGCTGCCAGTACAGCGGCACATCGAGCCAGCGGCGGGGTTCCAGTACCACCACGCGGCCGACGCGCACGGCGGGTGCGACCAGCGTTTCCGGGGCCATGCCCCAGCCGAGTCCGCACGCGGCGGCTTCGACGAAACCGGTGGAGGAGGGCAGGTAGTGTAGCGGTGGCTGCAGCCGCGCGCGGGTCAGGCGTCGCACGAAGCGCCATTGCAGTTCATCCTTGCGGTTGAACACCAACATGGGGGCGTGCGCCAGGGCCGCGGCCTGCATGCCGTCACTGAAGTACTGGCGGGCGAAGCCGGGCGAGGCGATGGCGTGGTAGCGCATCGCGCCGAGCGGGTGTACGTTGCAGCCCTTCACCGGCTGGCCTTCGGCGGTCACTGCACCCAGCACACTGCCGTCGCGCAGCAGCTGCAGGGTGTGGTCCTGATCGTCCATGCGCAGGTCGAACAGGTAGCCATGGCGTTGGTGCAGGTCGGCGATGGCCGGCACGAACCAGGTATCGAGCGAGTCGTCGTTGACCGCCAAGGGGATCGGCGTACGTGCGGCGTCGCTGCCGTGTTCGGGCAGCAGTTCGGCCACTGCCTCGGCCTCCAGCGCCTGCATCGGCCGTACCCGGCGCAGCAGTGCCTCACCGGCGGCGGTGGGCCGGCACGGTGCCTGGCGCACCACCAGCACCTGGCCAAGCCGGTCCTCCAGGGCCTTGATCCGCTGCGACAGTGCCGACGGACTGATCGACAGCCGGCGCGCCGCAGCCTCGAAGCTGCCTTCTTCCAGCACTGCGGCAAATGCGGACAGTTGCGGATGTACCAGGTCCACCAGTACCTCTTCAGTATTTCTGCACAGGATAAAGAAAAATCAGTTTGTCTTAACGTGTCCGTTGGCCGCACCCTGCGCGTCCCCCCGCTGCCTGGCCTGTCCTGATGTGGATCGCCGCTACCGCCGCCGGCCTGTTCGCAGGTGCCGGCCTGATCATCGCCATCGGCGCGCAGAACGCCTTCGTGCTGCGCCAGGGCCTGCAGCAGCGTCATGTGGGGAGGGTGGTGCTGGCCTGCGCCGGTGCGGACATCGTGCTGATACTGGCCGGTGTCGGCGGCATGGGGGCGCTGGTGCTGCAGTGGCCGCTGCTGCTGCAGGTGCTGCGTTTCGGTGGTGCGGCCTTCCTGCTCTGGTATGGCCTGCAGGCGGGATTGCGCGCGTGGCGCGGTGGCAGTGCGCTGGCCGCCGCCGAGGCGCAGGGCGGCAGTGGGCGCCAGGTGCTGCTGACCTGCCTGGCCTTCACCCTGCTCAACCCGCACGTCTATCTGGATACGGTGGTACTGCTGGGCAGCCTGTCCACGCGCTACCCGGGCGATCTGCGCTGGGCCTTTGCCGCCGGTGCGTGCGTGGCCAGCGTGGCCTGGTTCTGTTCTCTTGGTTATGGCGCGCGCCTGTTGCAGCCGGTGTTCCGCAGACCGGGCGCCTGGCGGATGCTGGACGCCGGCGTGGCGGTTTTCATGTTCTGCCTGGCCACGCTGCTGCTGTTGCGTCCTTTATCGCCATGAGTGCGTGACGCACGCCGGTGTTGCGTATGTGTTCCACCGATACGGTTCACGTGGCCGGATACAGCGCGGATAATGCGCGCCTGGTCGCGACCCCGCCGCGCATGCCGTTGTTCGGCAGCCCCCCGGTCGCCTGTGTTCTCGTTGTACGACCGCCACGGTGCGGCATCGGTGTTGCATGAAAGACAATCTACAGCTGCTCCTGTCCCACCTGGGGCGCACCTCCCTGTTCGGCCTGATGATGGCGCTTCCGCCTGCGTTGGCCTGGCTCGACATCCATTGGCTGGGCAATGCCGTCGGCGAGTGGTCGCTGGTCGAACTGACCCAGGAAGGCTTCCTGGTCGCCAGCGTGGCTGCCTTCGTCCGGCTTGCGTTGCGGCGTGCCGATGATCGGGCCTTTGCCGTGCTGGCGGCAGCGCTGTTCGCCTGCATGCTCCTGCGTGAGATGGATGAGGCGCTGGACCTGATCGCACACGGCTTCTGGAAGTATCCGGTGGGTGTGCTGATCATCGGCTCACTGGCCTGGGCCAGCCGCGACTGGCGCCGGGCCATGCAGGCGCTGGTGCGTTTTCTCGTATCCCGGCCGGGTACCGTGATGACGATTGGTCTGGTCCTGCTGCTGTTCTATTCGCGCCTGATCGGCATGACGTCGTTGTGGACCGGACTGTTGGGTGATCAGTACATCCGTGTGTTCAAGAACACCATCGAGGAGACCACCGAGCTTCTTGGTTACACCTTCATTCTCGCAGCCAGCGTCGGCTATGTGGCACATCGGGTGCGCGAGCCGCTGACGGCGCGCAAGCGCACCGTGCATGAGGACGCCGGGATGCAGCAACGGCCACTCTAGGCGCCATCCACCGGGCATAACGGCGTCTCGCCGGGGCGCAGGGTCAGTACGCGCACGCCGCTGCGGGTGACTGCCACGGTGTGTTCGAACTGCGCCGACAGCTTGCCGTCGCGCGTGTAGACCGGCCATGCGTCCGGCTGCTGGCGGATGGCCGGCTTGCCCTGATTGAGCATCGGCTCGATGGTGAACACCATGCCTTCTTCCAGCACCATGCCGGTGTGGGGATGGCCGTAGTGCAGGATCTGCGGTTCCTCGTGCATTTCCTGGCCGATGCCATGGCCGCAGTATTCCTTCACTACGCTGTAGCCGTGGCTGCGCGCGTGGCGGGCGATGGCGTGGCCGATGTCGCCCAGGCGTGCGCCGGGGCGCACCGCGGCGATGCCTTTCCACATCGCCTGGTAGGTGGTCTGCACCAGCCGGCGCGCGGCGTAGTCGACCTCACCGACCAGGTAGGTGGTGCTGGAGTCGGCGATGTAGCCGTTCTTCTCCAGGGTGATGTCGAGGTTGACGATCTGACCGTTGTGCAGCACGTCGGTGGTGCTGGGCACGCCGTGGCAGATGACGTTGTCGATCGAGGTATTGAGCACGTACGGGAAGCCGTACTGGCCCTTGCTGGCCGGCCGCGCCTGCAGCTCATCGACGATCATGCGTTCGACGAAATCGTTGATCTCCATCGTGCTGCGGCCCTGCAGCGGCAGCTGGTCGAGTGCGGCGAACACCTGCGCCAGCAGGCGACCCGATTCGGCCATCAGCGCGATCTCGTCGGGGCGCTTGATGATGCCCATCGGCTCAGACCTGGCCCGGGGGCAGCAACGGTGGCTGCACGCCGGCCGCGCGCAGCTCGCTGGCGACGATGTCCTGGAAACTCAGCGTAGGGTTCAGCTCGCACAGCATGCCGACCCTGATCCAGAAGTTGGCCTGGGCGTTGATCGAACGGCTGGAGACGGTGCAGGCACGGCGCAGCTGGTCGTGCAGGGTGTCATCGATGTTGACGATGCCCATGGGCGGTCCTGGAGGGTTCAATATACGAAGCGTATATGTTTCGTATATTCATCTCAACCCGGCGTCGTTCAGTCCACGCGTGTGGCGAAGCGCAGCCGGTTGCCGTCAGGGTCGCGCAGCAGCATCTCGCGGCTGCCCCACTCGGTGTCATGCGGCGGCTGTTCGATCGGCACGTTGGCGGCGCTGAAGGCGCGGTGCAGGCTGTCAACATCGTCGACGATGAAGTACACCGCGCCGCCGACCTCGCAGTCGCCGCTGTGTTCGGTGAGGAAGATCGTCTGGCCGTCGCGGGTGAGCTGGGCGAACAGCGGGAAGCCGGGTTCGAAGCGATGTTCCCAGTCGACCACGAAACCCAGCCCCTGCACGTAGAACGGCAGGGTGGTGTCGGCATGGCGCATGCGCAGTTGCGGGATGACGGTCTGGGGCATGGCGAGGGCTCCGAGGTGGGAACCCAGTGTAGAGCCGAGCCATGCTCGGCTGCTGTTCGCGGTGCCCGCAGTCGAGCATGGCTTGACTCTACAGAAGGCGCCAGCCGAGCGTGGGCTCGGCTCTACCCGGCTCTGGTAGTTGCCAACCTTGGTGGCATTGCCGGACAGTGGTCAGCAGGCCGTCGGCACGGCGGCCATTGCCGCCAGCAGTTCGCGGTTCACCTGCTGGTGCCGGGCCTGCCAGGCAGGAAGATCATCGGCGCTGACGTCCGGCTGGCCATCCAGCGACGACAGCCAGCGCTTGAAGCGGCTCTGGTAGTTGGCCAACGACACTTCGCCGGTGATGTCACTGCCGACCAGGCCGCCGGCGCGCAGTGCTTCGATCACCACCAGCGCGTGTTCCAGCTGGAAGCGGCCCTGGTCCCAGTTGCTGCGGGCCACGTCTCCGGCGAACACGTCCTTGTCGATCGACAGATAGGTCGGCTGCGGCGACTTGGCCTGCTCGGCGGCGAACGTGGCGACCAGGGCCTCGGGATGCTCGAAACGGCGGAAGGCATGGCCCATGCCGAGGCGATGGCCCCAGCCGACATCCACGTCCATGCACCAGTAGGTGAGGCGACCGCCCATCAGCGGACGCCAGTGGTTCTCCCAGGCATGGCCGAGGCCGATGTCGCTGGAGGTGATGCCGAGCACGTGGATGTGCGAGATCTGCGGCAGCTTGCTGGCGGCGTTGACCCACGACCCGCAATGCATGCCGAACGGGAATCGCATGTTGTCCGGATGGTTGTCCAGCACCACCAGCTGGAACGGCGCCTGCGCGCGCATGCGGCGCAGCAGCGGCAGGCTGAGGTGATGGAAGTCACCACTGCCGAGCATCACTGTGCCGAGCAGGGCCGGCAGCGGCGCAAGCACCTCGGTGCTGAAGCGATCCAGGGTGCCGTTGCTGCAGGCGAATCGCAGCGTGTCGTGCCACTGCGGCAGGGACAGGGTCTGCGCTTGGGGCAGTGGCAGCACGCCACCGTCCAGGTCCAGGATCAGCGGGGAACGCACCAGCATCGCTCAGCCGCCTCCATCAGGTTCGCCCTGCAGGTACGGGGCCAGCCGGCGCAGGGCGGCACGCAGCAGCGGGGAACGGGCATGGATCGCGTGCCGGGTGGAGGTGAAGCGGGCCCCCAGCTCGGCCTTGATCCGCGAGTCGGTCCAGCCAGCCACGTAGTGGCTCAGGCCGTGCTGCAGGGCGTACTCGAGGTTGTGCATCCAGCTGACCGCGTACAGGTTGTGCTCGCGCGACTGCGGGTAAGCCAGGCCGATGTACTTGTCCACCAGCTTGCCGGCATGCACGTAGCACAGGTTCCAGCCGATCAGCTGGCCCTGGTGGCGGTACAGGAACATCCGTCCCTGGCCCTGGCTGTCGGCCAGCAGATGCTGGAAGTAGGGCAGGCCGAGCTGGTCGAAGTGCACCGCGCTCTGCGCATACACACCCAGGTACAGCGCATGCAGTTCGGCCTGCAGCCGTGGGTCGGCCAGGGCCGGATCACCAGTGGCGATGCAGTCGATCTGCAGGTCGTCGCGCGAGCGCAGCTTGCGCCGGATGTTCTTGCGGCGCGAGGACGACAGGCGGCCGAGATAGCCGTCGATCGAATCGAAATCGATCGCCACCCAGGCCAGCGGCATGCCTTCCAGTTCAACGAAGCCGCGCGCCAGCAATGCCTGCAGGAAGGCAGCACTGTGCGCGTTGGCCGCGTCGTCCAGCAGTGGTGAATCGATCGCCAGGTCCTTGACCACCAGCAGCCGGGTATCGCCGATCGCGTGACGCGTCACGTCCTCGGCCAGCGCCTCCGGCGCGACGTGTGCCGGCAGCGGGGTGTACTCGGTGCTGGTGGCACCGACGAAGCGGGTCCTCCAGGTGATCCACGGCCGCCACAGGCGCGACAGCGGGAGGCCGAGCAGCCTGCCGCGCAGTTCGTCGTCCATCGTCGTGGTCAGGTCCAGCGGTGCACGGAAGGACGGCAGGCCGCTGGGAAGGCGGCCTGCCTCGAATCCGAGCGGCGGGTGGGCCAGGAAGCCCTCCAGCAGCGCGGCCGGTTCCAGCGCGGTGCTGGATGCGCGTGACGTCATCTCCATCGGCACGGGAACCGGCAGCGCATCGACCTCAGCCCTTGGCCTTGGTCAGCGCCTGGTCGAGCAGGGTGATCGCCAGGTCGATTTCTTCGTAGCTGATGTCCAGAGACGGCGCAAAGGTGATCACGTTCTTGTACCAGCCACCCACGTCGAGCACGAGGCCCATGCGCTTGCCGTCGTGCAGCAGGTCACCGGCCAGGCCGATGTCGACCATGCGGTCCAGCAGTTCCTTGTTCGGGGTGTAGCCGTCGGCCTGGCAGATTTCCGCGCGCAGGGCCAGGCCCAGGCCGTCGACGTCGCCGATTTCCGGGTGGCGCTTCTGCAGGCCACGCAGGCCGTCGAGGAAGTACGCGCCCTTCTCCGGCACGGTGCGCTCGTAATCCATTTCCTTGCCCAGCTTCAGCACTTCCAGGCCCAAGCGGGTGCCCAGCGGGTTGGAGTTGAAGGTGGAGTGGGTGGAGCCCGGCGGGAACACGGTCGGGTTGATCAGTTCTTCGCGCGCCCACAGGCCCGACAGCGGGTTCAGGCCGTTGGTCAGCGCCTTGCCGAACACCAGCACGTCCGGGGTCACGCCGAAGTGCTCGATCGACCACAGCTTGCCGGTGCGCCAGAAGCCCATCTGGATTTCATCGACGACCATCAGGATGCCGTACTTGTCCAGCACGCGCTTGAGCCCGGTGAAGAAATTGCGCGGCGGAATGACGTAGCCGCCGGTGCCCTGGATCGGCTCGACGTAGAACGCGGCGTATTCGGCCTGGCCGACCTTGGGATCCCACACGCCGTTGTACTCGCTTTCGAACAGGCGCTCGAACTGCCATACGCAGTGGTCGGAGTACTCATCCGGGGTCATGCCCTTCGGGCGACGGAAGGGGTACGGGAACGGGATGAACATCGCGCGCTCGCCGAAGTGGCCGTAGCGGCGACGGTAGCGGTAGCTGGAGGTGATCGACGACGCGCCCAGGGTGCGGCCGTGGTAGCCGCCCTCGAAGGCGAACATCAGGCTCTTGCCGCCACGCGCGTTGCGCACGATCTTCAGCGAGTCTTCAATGGCCTGCGCGCCGCCGACGTTGAAATGCACGCGGCCGTCGAGGCCGAACTTCTCGTGCATGTCCACGGCAATGGTCTTGGCCAGCTGCACGCGGGTCGGGTGCAGGTACTGGCTGGCGACCTGCGGCAGGGTGTCGATCTGGTCCTTCAGCGCGTCGTTCAGGCGCTTGTTGCTGTAGCCGAAGTTGCAGGCCGAGTACCACATCTGCAGGTCGAGGTAGGGCACTCCCGCACCGTCGAACATGTAGCTGCCTTCGCCGCGCTGGAAGATCTTCGGCGGGTCGACGTAGTGGACGGTGTCGCCGAAGGAGCTGTAGCGGGCTTCGTCGGCCAGCAGCTGCGCGTCGGAGGCAGCGGCGTCGGCGTTCTTGTCAAAAATGTTCATGCAGTTCGGTTCCGTGAAGGACGTTCGAAAGAGGTGGCGGGGGCATGCTCAGGCGGTGGCCAGCAGCAGGGGCAGTGCGGTGGGCTGCGGGCTGGCGTCGATGCGGCGTGGCTGCAGCAGGCTGCCATCGAGCAGGCGCGGCAACAGCGCGATTGCATCGTGGAAGGTAGCGATGGCGGCATGCCCGATGCCGGCATTGGCGCAATGGGTGATCAGGCGGCGCTTGGCGAACACGAAGTCGGCATCTTCGGATACGCAGAAATCCGAGCTGCCGTCACCGATCATCAGCACGCGCGGTGCTTCGTTGGCGCGCGCCTGCGCGGCGCAGGTGCATTTGCAGGTGCCACTGCGGCAGCCTTCGGCCTGGTAGGGCGATTCCAGTTCCCAGTGGTCCCCGCACCAGCGCAGGTGGTTGGCCACCACCGGCAGTCGCGACAGGCCATGGTTGGCGAGGATGCGGTGGATCGCATAATCCAGGCCGTCGCTGACGATGCGCAGCGGCACGCCCAGCTGCTCGGCGCGGGCGACGAAGGCGACGAAGCCCGGATCGATCTGCACCTGGTCCAGGTGCGCATCGAGCGTGGCCGGGTCCAGCTTCAGCAGCCGCACCTGGCCCTGCATGCATTCACGCGAGCCGATCTTTCCAGCCTTCCATTGGTCTTCCAGTTCCTGCCAGCCCGGCTGGCCGTACTTTTCCAGCAGCGAGTCGATGACATCTTCGAGGCTGATGGTGCCATCGAAGTCACACAGGATGCTCCAGTGCATGGGCAGGTCCGTCGATGAAAGAAACGCCCGGCCCGATGCCGGGGCAGAATCAATGTAGGCAGGCCGCCTTTCTCGTTCCTTTCCTGTTGAAAGGCTTCATTGACGGGCTGGGAAAGCGTTCAGGAAGGTGCATGGATGAATGCGTGAGGTGCAGTCCATCCGTGCGTCTTGAAGTCACGCGCGGGCCAGCACCTGCAGTATTTCGGCCGTCTCTTCACGGGTCTGCCAGGCACTGTTGCCAAGGGTAAGCATGCGTGCGGCGAAGTCGCGTGCGTTGGGCATGTCGTCCTGCGGCACGATGCCGCGCAGGTACGCGTAGTCGGGCAGGGCATGGATGAACATGCGGCTGGCGCCGAGCCCGCGTGGCCACAGGTCTTTCAATACGGCATCGCGGGCGCGCTGGCTGGGCAGCAGCAGCATCAGCATCGGCCAGGTGCCACCGCTACCGGCAAGGCCGTCGACCACCTCAACGGCTGGCAGCTGTGCCAGCTGCACGCGCAGCTGCAATGCACGCAGGCGCCCTGCCTGCAGGAAGGCCGGCAGGCGCCGCGCGGCATGGGCACCGATGTTCTGCCGCCACTGGCTGACCCGGTGCTGCGGAATCTGCAGCGGGAAAATGTCACCGACCGCTTCTTCCAGGTCGCCACGCTGCAACGCACTGCGCAGCGGATTGCCGTACACCAACGACAGCAGCGATGGCCGATAGCAGGCGGCCAGGCCAAGCAGCTGCAGACTGCGCAGCAGTTCCCAGCGCAGGCTGGAACGCACCTGTTCGGCGGCATGTCCGGCCAGCGCGGCACGCAGCTCGTCATCGCGGCTGACCAGCAGGCCGCCTTCGTGCAGGCTCAGGCCCTTGCCGGCGGCCAGGCTGAAGAATCCGATATCGCCACGCAGGCCGACACTGCTGCTGCCGACCCGTGCACCGAGCGCCTGCGCGGCATCCTCGATCACCCAGGCGCCAGCGCCGCGCGCAACCTCGCAGGCCAGCTCGACATCGGCGATGCGCCCGCCCAGGTGGGTGGGCAGGATTGCCAGCGTGCGTGCGTCGGCCAGGCGCTTGAGCTGGCCGGGGTCGAAGTCGAAATGGCCTTGGCGGGTATCGCACAGCTGCACGCGCAGGCCCAGGCTGTGCACCGCGATCGGCACCAGCGGGCAGGTATAGGCCGGCAGGATCACGGTGTCGCGCTTGGGCGCACGCTTGCGCAGCGTACGCAGCGCGATCAGCAGCGCGTGTGTGCCGGAACAGGTCAACTGCAGCGGCGGTGTGCCGAGCTGGCTGGCCAGGATCGCGCGCAGGTCGCCACCACCGGGCAGGAAATCGCTGGCCTGCATCGGCAGGCCAGCCGTCGGTGGCAGTTCGCGCGCGAACAGGCTCATCGCAGGGTGCTCACGCGGCGCTTTCGGCGGGGCTGTGCGGGTCGTCGGCTTCCGCGCGGCCGAGGCAGACGATGCCGGCCACGATCAACACCGCACCGAGCAGATGGTGCAGCGTCAGCGGCTCGTTCAACAGCCACGCCGACAGCAGCAGCACGCTGATCACTTCCAGGTGCGAGGCGGCGAATGCGGGGCCGATCGGCGCATGCCGCAGCAGGCTCATCCAGGTGAAGAACGCACCCACGTAGCCGAGGATGGCGCCGTACACCCACGGCTGCGACAGCACGCGCAGCAGCCACGCAGTGTTGGCCTCGACCGGCAGCGCGGCATCGCCGGCGTACTTGAAGCACAGCTGGGCCAGCGTGTCGAAGGCCATCAGCAGCGGGAAGCCGATGACATACAGGCGCCTCATGAGCCGGCCCCCACCACCGCCACGCCCGCCGTGACCAGCAACATGCCGGTCACCCGCAGCGGCGTGAGTTTCTCGCGGAACAGGAAACGGCCGGCGATCATCAGCGCGACGATGTTGATCGAGCCGAGCAGCACGCCCTTGGACAACGGCACCAGCGACAGGAACGCGATCCAGGCGACAAACTCAAGCACGTAGCAGGCGATGCCGATCCACAGCCAGGGGCGGCTGAGCATGTGTTTCCAGCGTTGCAGTCCTTCGCCTTCCTGCGGATCGCTGGCGGCGGCCTTGAAGGCGAGCTGGCCACCGGTATCGAGTACCACATTGGCCAGCCACAGCAGCGTGGCAAGTGCCCCCATTTCAGGCCACCGCCTTGAGCACGCCTGTGCGTTCACCGATCTCGGTGAAAAAGCGCGCGCTGCGGCGGATCACGTCGCGGCGTTCGCGGTCGATGGTGATCATGTGGTAGCTGTCTTCCAGCACCACCAGTTCCTTCGGACCGCTGACCCGCGACATCACCAGCTCGGCGTTGCCCATGCTGGCCACGTCGTCTTCGCGGGCGTGCATCACCAGGCACGGTGCGGTGACCTGGTGCAGATGGCGTCGGGTCCAGTTGCTCAACGCACGCATCTCGGCCAGCGCATGCCAGGGGTTGCCCGGTAGGCCGGCGGCGGCGCTGTCGCCGGACAGCATGGCGGCGCTCACCTGCGCACGCAGGCGCTCGTCACGCAGGCCGTACGGCGGTTCTTCCATGAACATGCGGTCGCGGCCGATGTTGAAGCGCTTGAACCACGGCAGCAGGAACGAGAAGCGGGCTACGGCGGGAATGTTCCAGCCGTCGTAACGGAACGTGGCGCCGTACACGCCGACCCCGGACACCCATTCCGGGCGCCGGGCAGCCAGGGCCAGCGACAGCACCGCGCCCATCGACAGGCCACCGACGTACAGCTGGTCGACCTTGCCGCGCAGGGTTGCCGCCGCATCTTCCACGCCCTGGTACCACTGTTCCCAGGTGGTCGCCAGCAGGTCATCCACGGTGCCGCAGTGGCCGGGCAGCTGCACGCCGTGCACGGTGAAACCGGCGTTGTTCAGCCCTTTGCCCAGCATGCGCATTTCCGCCGGGGTGCCGGTCAGGCCATGGACCAGCAGCACGCCCTGTGGGCCACCGGGGAGGAAGAAGTCGTGCGATTCGGTCACCTGGCGGCTCCGGGACGGCAGTGGGGATGGCAGGATCGCAAGCGCGATTTTCGCCAGCCTTTCAGCGCCCCGGGCCGGGTCAGGGCGCCTTCAGCAGCGGCAGCGTGATGGCGACCTTCAATCCGCCACCGGGGCGGTTCAGGAAGCTCAGGCGGCCGCCGAAGTGCTCCACCGCCTCATGCGCGATGGCCAGGCCGAGGCCGGTGCCGCTGGCAGCGGTGCCCGGCGCCCGGAAGAAGCGCTCGCCCAGCCGTGGCATCACGTCGTCGGGCACGCCGGGACCGTTGTCTTCCACATACAGTTCGACATCATTGTCGTCCAGCGCATGCACGCCCACCGTGACCGTCGCATTGCGGCCGGCATAACGAAGGGCGTTGTCGATCAGGTTGTCCAGCGCCTCCTGCAGCATGGCGCCGTTGCCGAGTACACGCAGCGGATGGGGGCTGCCGCGGTAGCCCAGATCGATGCCATCACGGATTGCTTCCGGTACCCGCATGCCGACCCACTGCGGTACCAGAACGCCCAGATCCAATGCCTCGACCGTTTCCGGCACGGTCTGTGCCCGGCTCAGCGCCAGCAGCTGGGTGCTGACCCGTGCCGTGCGCTGGTTGAGCCGGCGGATGTGCTGCAGTGCCTCGCGCACCGTGTCCGGGTCGCCGTGCGCCAGCGCCTGGTCCACGTGCAGTGCCATGCCCGCCAATGGGGAGCGCAGCTGGTGCGCGGCATCAGCGATGAAGCGGTTCTGCAGGGTGATCATTTCCGCCTGGCGCGCGAACAGATCGTCGATGGTGCTGATCAGCGGCTGGATCTCTTCCGGTACGTCGGCATCGGAGATCGGCGCCAGTTCGCCGCGGCGCTGCGCCAGGCGGGTCCTCAGCGGGGTCAGGATGCGCAGGCCGTACGTCACGCCGAACCAGACCAGCGCCGCGGTACCCAGCGCCAGCATGGTCATCAGCGGGATGATGATCATCAGGATCTCGCGCGCACGCTGCCGGCGGTCGGCCATGCTCTCGGCCACGGTCACCGCCAGCTGGTCCTGCGGATCGTTCATCGCCTGCGTGCAGACGGTGGCCATGCGCACCTGCTGGCCATTGAGGTTGCCGTCGTACAGCGCCGGATGCACGCCGGTGCAGTCCTGCGAAGGGGCATACGGGCTGAAGTCTGCATTGCCGCTGAGCGTACCCATGCGGCTGCTGTCGACGTTGAAATAGCGATGGCCGTCGGGGTCGTACTCGATCAGGAAGCGCGCCTGCGGAGACAGGTCGCTGGTCACCGGCATGGTGCTCAGCATCTGTGCGAACGAATGCGTGTCGTCGATCAGGTTGCGGTCGTGGATGCGGTTGGAATAGTCCAGCGCAACGTAATAGGCCAGAATCGTGTTGAAGGTGAGCAGGCCCAGCATCGGCAACGCCAGGAAGGCGAGCAGGCGCCGGCGCAGGCTGGGCGGTCCACTGATCACGGGGTGCCGTCGTCCTGCGCGTCTTCCAGCATGTAGCCCAGCCCGCGCACGGTGCGGATGCCCATGCCGCCGGGCTGCAACTTCCGGCGCAGGCGGTGCAGGGCGATGTCCAGGCCGTTGTCGGTGAGGTCCTGGCCCCAGTCGCACAGCGCTTCCACCAGTTGCGCGCGCGACACGATGCGCTCGGCGCGTACCGCCAGTGCCGACAGCAGGCCGAACTCGCGCGCGGTCAGTTCCAGCGACTGGTCGTCGATCCACACCCGATGCCCGGCCAGGTCGATGCGCAGGCGGCCGATGCGCAGGTCCGGGTTGCCATTGCTGGTGACCCGGCGCAGCTGCGCACGCACGCGCGCTTCGAATTCGTCCAGTGCGAACGGCTTGACCAGGTAGTCGTCGGCGCCGAGGTCGAGCACGCGCACGCGCTCGGCCAGGCCATCGCGGGCGGTCACCACCAGCACCGCCAGGCCATCGCCGCGCTGGCGCAGACGTTGCAGAACGTCGCGGCCATCCAGCTGCGGCAGGCCCAGGTCCAGCACCAGCAGCGCGTACTGGGTCGAGCCCAGCGCGGCGTCGGCGTGCGCGCCGTTGTCGACGTGGTCGACCACATGGCCCTGCCGGCGCAGCGAGGCGCACAGGCCGGAGGCGATATCCGGGTCGTCTTCAGCAATCAGAACGCGCATGCGCGGGGCTCCTGTAACGGTCTGGCCCGCCGGATGGACGGGGGTGGGCCTCTCTCGGCTGCCGAGGGTAGCCGCAAACCGGGTGAAGGTGGAGCGGGCCGCCACCGCCCGGTGCCGTCGCGCTGTCCCTCCATTCAGTCCTGCAGGCCCGGCTCACCCAGCGCCAGCGGCACCCGCGAGCCATCCAGCAGGCCACGGCTGAGCCTGCCATCCTCGATGAACAGCAGTTCGCCGTTCTCGCCGTTCTTGATGCTGCTGTCGATCGCAATCACGCGGTCGCCATGGAAGCTGCTGACGTGCGGCATCGAGGTATGGCCGACCACGATGCGCGTGAGCTGCAGGCGGTCGAGTACGGCCTGCACCCCTGCGGTGTCCAGTCGCCCATCGAAGTAGCCGCGGTACCAGATCGGGCTGGTCTTGCCGTCATACAGCGGTGCGGTGGCCGGGTCGGCCTTCACTTCGGCCTTGGGCAGGCCGAGCGAGGCCTGGTAGGCCGCATTGGTGCGCGCCGGGTCCAGCGCCAGCTGTACTGCTTCGGGCGAAATTCCGCCGTGCAGGAACAGGGTGTCGCCGATCTTCAGCAGCACCGGGCGGGTGCGCAGCCACTGGCCGATCACCGAGTCGGCGCCATACAGCTGCGGGTAGCTGCGCCCCAGCAGCTGGGCACTGCGCAGGTACTTCGGGTTGACGTAGCGCAGGTCGTCGTACAGCACCATGGTCTCGTGGTTGCCAAGCACGAAGTGCACCGCGCCACCGGCGGCAGCCGCCTGTTGCTGCAGGCCGTAAAGCAGCCAGAACGCTTCGGTCACCTGTGGGCCACGGTCGAACACATCGCCGGCGATGACCAGGGTGTCCTTGCCCAGCGCCCAGCTGTCCTGTGCGTCGATCACCTTATTGGCGCGCAGCAGGCGCACCAGCAGCCCGTACTGGCCGTGGATGTCGGACAGCGCAACGATGCGCGGCACGGCCGGCAACACGGAGATCGAAGGTGCATTGGGTGCAGCCACGTGCACGCTGTGTTCGTAGCCGCAACGCGGTGCGATGTCGGTGCCTGAGGCCTGCGTGGCAAGCGTGTGCGACTCGACCTTGTCGTCGCAGATCCATCTGGCCTGCAGCTGGTTGCCCTGGCGGAACACATAGGGGCCATCGGCCTGCACGTGGTCGGCGGGCGCGGCAACCTCGCGGGCCTGCGTGGTTGCTGTGACGCAGGCCAGCAGGGGTAACAGCAGGGCGGTCAGCAGGGAAGGGCGATCGCGCGACATCGGGGGCATCCAGCGGCGGAAAAAACCGATGCTAACCGGCGCGGGCGTTCGTCGGTGTGCGCGAATGGGCGGGTCAGGTGTCGCGCCCGTCGTCCTTGAGTTTGCGTACGCGGGTGGCGGCGGGCTGAAGCGGCTGGCCGTCGCGCCCGCGCGGCTGCATGTAGGGCAGCGGCCGCCGCGTCGCCAATTCGATCAGCTGTGAATGGGCTTCCCCCATACCGAAGCGATGGCGCTCTCCCCACTGGCGCAGCGCGACCAGCAGCGGGAACAGTTCCTGGCCGGCGGCGGTGAGCACGTACTCCTGGTAGACCGATCCATCGGAGGCCGGCCGCAGCTGCAGGATGCCGGCCTCGACCAGCCGGCGCAGGCGGTCGCTGAGGATGTTGCGCGCCGCGCCGAGGCTGCGCTGGAAATCACCGAAGCGGGTGATGCCGTCGAACGCGTCGCGGATCACCAGCAATGCCCAGCGGTCACCGAGCAGGTCGGCACTGCGGGCTACAGGACAGGGACTGTCGGCGTGCATGCTGGGTACCTCCGAATGTGGTTGCAGTTTAAAACCAATGACGATAGCCTGCATCTGGTTTCAAATTGCAACTACAAGATGAGTGCCGCATCTCTTCCCCGCCCGTTGCTGGTCCTGCTTGCGGTTGCCGCCGGCGCCAGCGTTGCCAATGTCTACTACGCGCAACCGCTGCTGGATCAGCTTGCACGCGCCTTTGCACTGGACCGGGCCGTGGCCGGCGCGGTGCTGGCTGCCACCCAGGCCGGCAGCGTGCTGGCGTTGCTTGGCCTGCTGCCGCTGGCGGACCGCGGTGACCGGCGACGCCTGCTGCGGCTGCAGCTGATCGCACTGGTGCTGGCCCTGTTGTGGCTGGCGGCGTCGCGCACGGCGAGCTGGCTGTTGTCTGGCATGCTGCTGGCCGGATTGCTGGGCACGGCGCTGACCCAGGGCCTGATCGCCTACACCGCCACGCTGGCACCGCCCGAGCAGCGCGGTCGCATGGTTGGCGTGGTGCAGGGCGGAGTGTTCATCGGCCTGCTGCTGGCGCGCGTGGTGTCGGGTACGGTGGCGGCGGCCTTTGGCTGGCAGAGGGTCTACCTGCTGTCCGCGGTGGTGATGGCGGCATTGGCGGCGCTGCTGTGGCAACGCTTGCCCGCAGTACCGGTGCCGTCGGTCCCTCCACGCTGGCATGAGCTGCTGGGCTCGATGCTGGGCATGCTGTGCCGGAATCGAATGCTGCGCGAGCGTGGCCCGCTGGCGTTGCTGTTGTTTGCCGGCCTCAACGTATTCTGGGCGGCGGCGCCCTTGCCGCTGTCGGCACCGCCGCTGCACTGGTCGACCGCAGCCATCGGCGCGCTCGGCCTGGCCGGCGTGGTCGGTGCGTTGATGGCGGCGCGGGTCGGGCACTGGATGGACTGCGGTTTCGCACATCGGGTCAGCCTCGGCGCGCTGCTGTTGATGCTGGTCGCGTGGTGGCCGCTGCTGGGCCTGCCGCAATCGCTGTCCTTGCTGTTGGGTGTGGTCGTGCTCGACCTGGGCGGCCAGGCACTACATGTTTCGAACCAGGCATTGCTGCTGCGTGCACCGGCAGAACAGCATGGGCGCCTGGTGGCTTTGTACATGCTGTTCTATGCGGTGGGCAGTGGTGCAGGAGCGGCGGCGGGGCCCTGGATGCAGGTGCGGCATGGCTGGCCTGCCGTGTGCCTGCTGGGGGCAGGCATCGCGTTGCTGGCGCTGCTGTGGTGGGCAGCATGGCGGGTGGTGGCGGTGAAAGCAGCGGCTGGCGCTGGTGTCGGTGGCGTCGGCTGTCGGTAGCGTCGACCGTTGGTCAACTGCTCTTGCCGCGGAGCGCGAAAAGCCCGCGCTGCGCGTGATAGTCGACTGGCAGTCGACTCTACACATGGGTTGCCTGCCGCGCAGCGTTACCGCTGCAGCGCGCGCCGCCCGGGGGCCTCCTGCAATGCCTCGCTGGCCACCACCACGCGGTTGCGGCCGCTGCGCTTGGCCTCGTACATCGCGGCGTCGGCACGTGCCATCAGCCGCTCGTAATCCGGATGACCATCGTGACCGGCCACGCCGATGCTGGCGCTCAGTTCCAGCACCTGGCCATTGGCCAGCGCTACCGGCGACTGTGCGATCTGCCGGCGCAGGCTCTCGGCGATCACGGTCGCCTGCGATTCGCTGGCGGCCACCAGCACCACCACGAATTCTTCGCCGCCATAGCGGAACAGGTAGTCGCTGCCACGCGTGAGCTGGCCGAGCAGGCCGGCCACATGCTGCAACGCGCGGTCGCCGGCATCGTGGCCATGGCCGTCGTTGATTGCCTTGAAATGATCCAGGTCGAGCAGCAGCAGCGAGAACGGTGTGCGGTTGCGCGTGGCCAGGTCGATTTCCCGGCGCAGCACGGTGGGCAGGAAGCGGCGGTTGAGCAGATTGGTCAGGGCATCGCTGCCGGCATCCAGTTCGCCGATGCGCTCGAACAGCAGTGTCATCAGGGTGCGGATGGCGGCCAGGTCCTCGCGTATGGCCGGCAGCACCGCCAGTCGCTGTGCCGGGGCATCGCCGCTGGCCCGCTGCAGGTGGCCGTCAATGCGGGCCATCAACTGGCCCACCTGCTGCGTTTCGCTGCTTTCGCCGAAGCTGGGGATGCCCTTGTGGGTGAACCACAGGCCGAACTCCGAGGTGGCCAGGCTGGCGTTGTCGCTGGCCTGCACATGACCGGCGAGTGCGTAGAGCAGGGCGTTCTCCCAGTCCAGCAGCAGTGCGCGCTGGCGCTCGCGTTCGGTGCCGACGTTCTGCACCAGCGAGAACAGCCGGTACGCAGCATCGGCACGGGTGGAGCGCTCGCGTGCATGGGTGTAGGCCAGGGTCATGCCTTCCATGGCGATATCCATGATCGCGCTGAGGCAGTCGATGGCGGCGAACGCGGTGGCGCTGTCGGGCGCGTCGTCGCGCAGGCGCACGAACAGTTCGTGCTTGAGCACGCGCGCGCCGCGGGTGACCAGATCGACCGGAATGCCGACCCGGGCATGCACATCGCCGATCACGCGCTGTGAGGCAACGGTGCTGGCAATACCGTCGGCATCGGTGGTCAGCAGCTGCACCAGCCAGCGTTGCATGGCTGGCTGCAGGCGCTGCTTGACCTGGTCATGGGACAGGAAGCGGCGTGCACGCCCGTCCTGCAACAGTACTTCGTAGAAGCGTTGGGCCAGCGCCGGCGGGGCATCGGCGGCGGCGGCGTGCAGCAGCGCGGTGGCGGCAGGGCCGGCCTGTTGCAGGCAGTGCTGCCAGGCCTCGGCCAGCGGCTGGCTGGCATCGTCCAGTTGGGGTGGTTCCACGTCGATCTCTGACTGCGTACGGCAAACCACGGGTATCGGCCGCGGTGGCGTACGGTTGATGGCAGGTTGGCCGGCCAGTTTACGCGCGATGCAGGGTTGCACGGTGCGCAAAGCACAACGGTGCCGCTGCGGCAATGAGTGAACGCATTTGAGAATCACTCGCATTGATGGGAGAATACGCGCACGGATCGGGCCGCAGGCGACTGCAGCGACGCTCCGCCTCCCCCTCGTCGTTGCCTCAAGCCCTTTGCCAGAGGCCCCGTTGCCCTGCCAGAAGGTCCAGATCATGTCTCCTGCCGTTGTCCTTTCGCCGCGCCCGCTGGCGCTTGCCGTTGTCGCCCTGCTGGCGGGCAGCGCCCTGACCGCCAAGGCTGAAACCGACGCCACCGATATCGACACGGTGCATGTCACCGCCTCGCAGATTGCCCGCCAGGCGTTGGGCACTTCGACCATCACCGCTGAGGACATCGCCAGGCGCCCGCCGGCCAACGACATCGCCGAACTGCTGCGCACCATGCCGGGCGTCAACCTGACCGGCAACAGTGCCTCGGGCCAGTACGGCAACAACCGCCAGATCGACCTGCGTGGCATGGGCCCGGAAAACACCCTGATCCTGGTCGATGGCAAGCGCATCGGTGCCCGCGATGCAGTACGCATGGGCCGCAGCGGCGAGCGCAATACCCGTGGCGATACCAACTGGGTGCCGGCGGAGATGATCGAGCGCATCGAAGTGCTGCGCGGCCCGGCGGCGGCACGCTATGGCTCCGGTGCGTCCGGCGGCGTGGTCAACATCATCACCAAGCGCCCGACCGGCGACCTGACCGGTGCGGTCGACCTGTACGGGCTGGTGCCCGAGCACAGCGCCGAAGGTGGCAGCGAGCGTGTCGGCCTGCAGCTGAGTGGGCCGATGACCGACACCCTGTCGTTCCGCCTGTACGGCAATCTCAACAAGACCGACGCCGACTCGCTGGACCTCAACCGCCAGTACGCCACCAATCCGAACGCAGTGCCGCCGGCTGGCCGCGAGGGCGTCAAGAACCGCGATGTCAACGCGCTGCTGCGCTGGGACGTGACCGCCAACCAGGTGGTCGAGTTCGAGGCCGGCACCAGCCGCCAGGGCAACATCTATGCGGGTGACCGCGCGGTCAGCACCACCGGCACTTCGACCGGCATCGATCTGGCCGCCCTGGCCGAGGACAAGGCGGAAACCAACCGCATGTACCGCAACACCGGCGCGATCACCCATCGCGGCCGCTGGGGTGATGTGACCTCGCGGGTAACGGCGGCAGTGGAGGCGGTGAACAACTCGCGCATCAACGAAGGCCTGGCCGGTGGCCCGGAGGGCAGCTTCAACGGCACCGACTGGTCGACCTCGCGCCTGCGCAACTACCAACTGGACGGCGAAGTGAGCTTCCCGACCACGCTGGGCGGCGCCGAGAACATCTGGACGCTGGGCTTTGAATACCTGGACAGCCGCCTGACCGACCCGTACTCGATGAGCCAGTCCAGCAGCAGCGGCGGCGGCATTCCGGGGCTGTCGGCCGATCGCGCGCGCGGCAAGTCCGATGCGCAGACCACCGCCGTATTCGTCGAAGACAACATCTACCTGGGTGAGCGCTGGATCGTCACCCCGGGCCTGCGCTTCGATCACCACAGCCAGTTCGGCAACAACACCAGCCCCAGCCTCAATGCGCAGTTCCGCATCAACAGCGACTGGGTGGTGAAGGGGGGTATCGCCCGTGCATTCAAGGCACCGAACCTGTACCAGTCGAATCCGGACTATCTGTATTACACCCGTGGCAATGGCTGCCCGAATGCACTGCCGAGCCTGGGCGCCGGCTGCTACATGCGCGGCAACGCGGACCTGAAGGCGGAAACCAGCCTGAACAAGGAACTGGGCATCGAGTGGGCACCGCAGAGCGGCTGGCAGGCGTCGTTGACCTACTTCCACAACGACTACAAGGACAAGATCCAGGCCGGCTACACCCAGATCGGGCTGACTGCCGACACCAGGGGCCGCATCTTCCGCTGGGAGAACGCACCCAAGGCGATCGTGCAGGGGCTGGAAGGCAACCTGGTGATCCCGCTGCTGGGCGAGCAGGGCAACCGCCTGAAGTGGAGCAACAACTTCACCTACATGGTGGAGAACGAGAACAAGAGCACCGGCCAGCCGCTGTCGGTGATTCCGAAGTACACGATCAACACGATGCTGGACTGGCAGGCCACCGACAAGCTGTCGCTGCTGCTGACCGGCACGTTCTATGGCAAGCAGAAGCCGGCTACCACCAACATCAACAATGATCCGCGCTGCACCGGCACCTGCGACCCGTCGATCGCACTGCAGGATCGCGGTGCGTACAACATCTGGGGCGTGAGCGCGCGCTACAAGGTGACCGAGACGGTCAGCTTCGGCTTTGGCGTCAACAACCTGGCCGACAAGCGCCTGTTCCGCGAGGCCAACAGCAGCGATGCCGGTGCGGCGACCTACAACGAGCCGGGTCGCGCGTACTGGGCCAGCCTGCGCTTCGGGTTCTGACCCCAGGCCGGCGTCGTTCCACGGGGCTCGCCAGGCATGCCTGGCGGCTCCGGACCGGTACGCCTGCAATGTTATAAACATCGTAATAGTCTCCCCCGCCAGCACGGCGTAGCCTGCACCGCATCGCAAAGGAGCTGTTGCCATGGGCCACGACCACGATCACCTGCCATCCGAGATCCGCCACGAGAAACCCTTGTGGTGGGCGCTCGGCCTGACCTCCACCTTCCTCGTCGTCGAGGTGGTGGGCGCGTTCTGGACCAACAGCCTGGCGCTGCTGTCCGACGCGGCGCACATGGCCACCGATGCGCTGGCGCTGATGATCGCGCTGGTCGCGGTACGGCTGAGCCGTCGCCCGCCCGACGCGCGCCGCACCTACGGCTATGCGCGCCTGGAAGCGCTGGGCGCGATGATCAACGGTGCGATGCTGTTCGTGGTCGCCGGGTACATCCTGTGGGAGGCCATTGGGCGTTTCCGCGAGCCGCAGGAGATTGCCTCGTCGGGCATGCTGGTGATCGCCGCGGCGGGCCTGGTCATCAACCTGATCTCGATGCGCCTGCTGCAGGCCGGCAGCGGCGAGAGCCTCAACGTGAAGGGCGCCTACCTGGAAGTGTGGGCGGACATGCTTGGCTCGGTGGCGGTGATTGCTGGTGCGCTGTTGATCAAGTGGACCGGCTGGAAGCCGATCGATCCCATCCTGGCGGTGCTGATCGGCCTGTGGGTGCTGCCGCGCACCTATGTGTTGATGCGTGAGGCGATCAACGTGCTGCTGGAAGGCGTGCCCAAGGGCATGGACGTGGCCAGGGTACGTGACAGCCTGTCCGGCCACGCTGCGGTACTGGATGTGCATGACCTGCACGTGTGGGCGCTTGCTTCCAGCACCCCAGCGCTCACCGCGCACATCGTGATGCGCGACGGCACCGATGCCGATGCGCTGCGCCGTGAACTGGGCGGGCGCCTGCACGATGACTTCGGCATCGAGCACGTGACACTGCAGATCGAAGCGGACCACTGCGGCGAAGCCTGTGGTGAGCCGGTGCCGGCCAAGGGCGGCGAGCACGAGGGCCATGAGGGCCATGACCACGGCGAGGACGCGCAGGGCCATCGCGGTCACGTGCATCGCTGATCGAAGGTGACGCGCGTGCCGGGCGATGCCCGCCGCAGCTATTCGTCCCGTCGCGAGGCCAGCCGATCCGCCAGCCGGGTCGGCTCCGGCAGCCGGTAACCGCGCAGGGTGCGCTGCACCCAGGCCAGCGCGGTATCGGCACTGACCCGATGGCCGCCGGCCACGAACAGCGGCTTGCAGCGCACCTTGCTGCGCAGCACCCAGCCCAGTTGTTCATCGCCATCCAACAGCGGCGTATGTGCACCGGCCTCGGCGCCCGGCTCGACGAACCGGCCCACCAGCTTCGACTTGGCCACGCCGATGCTCGGCAGGTCGGTGACCACGCCCAGATGCGCGGCCACGCCCAGCCGGCGCGGATGGCTGATGCCGTGGCCATCGACGAACACCAGATCCGGCGCCTGCGGCAGCAGCGCCAGTGCCGCCAGCAGCGCCGGCAGCTCGCGGAAACTGAGTAGGCCGGGGATGTAGGGCATCACCGTAGGAATCCGCGCGATCTCCTGCGCCACGGGCTGCAGCGTCTTCGCATCCAGCAGCACCGCCGCGGCGCGGGTGATGGCGCCGTTGTCTTCAAAGCCGACATCCAGCCCGGCCAGCCAGCGCATGTCGCGGGGCAAGCGGTCCTGGCGCTCCACGCGGCCGGCAAGCTGGATCTGCTGCGCGCGGGCAGTGGCGACGCTGCCTTCCCAGCGTCCGGGGTCGATCACCGTATTCATTGGCCGCAGCATCGCATGCGCGGCGCCACGGCCCGGTGAGTGGCGCCCGGGGCTACAATGGCGGCCTGCCTTTCCTCGCGTTGGAGACCCTGCAGTGACCCGTAAACTCGTACTGTTGCGCCATGGCCAGAGCCAGTGGAACCTGGACAACCGCTTCACCGGCTGGGTCGATGTCGACCTGACCGAGCAGGGGCGCCGGGAAGCGGCTGCCGCCGGTCGCCTGATGCGCGAGGAAGGCCTGCAGTTCGACGTCGCCCACACTTCCGTGCTCAAGCGCGCCATCCACACCCTGCAGGGTGCGCTGGCCGAGCTGGAGCAGGACTGGCTGCCGGTGAACAAGTCCTGGCGGCTCAACGAGCGCCACTACGGCGGCCTGCAGGGCCTGGACAAGGCAGAGACCGCTGCCAAGCACGGCGAAGACCAGGTCAAGGTGTGGCGTCGTTCGTACGACATCCCGCCGCCGGCCATGGACCTGGAAGATCCGGGCCACCCGATCCACGACCGCCGCTACGCCGGCCTGGACCGCAACGCGCTGCCGGGCACCGAATCGCTGGCCACGACCCTGGACCGCGTGCTGCCGTACTGGCATGACGCCATCGCGCCGCAGCTGAAGGACGGCAAGACCGTGCTGGTCACCGCCCACGGCAACTCGCTGCGCGCGCTGTACAAGTACCTCAACAATGTCTCGCGCGAGGAAATCCTCGAGCTGAACATCCCGACCGGCATTCCGCTGCTGTTCGAACTGAACGACGATCTGACGGTGAAGTCGTTCCGCTACCTGGGCGACCCGGAAGCGGCGCGCAAGGCCGCCGAAGCCGTGGCCAACCAGGGCAAGGCGAAGTAAGGCAGAAGGCCGGCGCAAGCCGGCCTTCGCTTTTTGTAGAGTCGAGATCCTATGTTCGTGGTCAAGCCTGCTGG
>NZ_VMBJ01000090.1:0-3647 GCF_010608305.1 Stenotrophomonas sp. AS012628
CCCGAACACCCCGCACCGGTCCCCACCCGGTGCGGGCGGATGACCATGTTCCCTGACGCCGTACCCGCCCCCGACCTGCTGCACGCGCAGGCCTGCCTGATCGATGCCCTCTCGATGTCGTTGCAGATGCGCGACGCCTACACCCGCCACCACTGCGACCGCGTTGGCCTGCTCGCGCAGCGCCTGGCCACGCACTGCGACCTGGACGACGATGCCTGTTCGCAGATCGGCCTGGCCGCGCGCTTCCACGACGTCGGCAAGATCGGCATTCCCGACGATGTGCTCCTGGCACCGCGCCGGCATACCGATGAGGAGCGCGCGATCATGCGCGAGCATCCGGTACGCGGCGAACACATCTTCCTGGCCACCGGCCGCAGCGACGCCGCACCGGTCGCACGACTGATCCGCGCCCATCACGAGGCGTTTGATGGCAGCGGCTACCCCGACGGCCTGCGTGGCGAGAGCATTCCGCTGGGCTCACGTATCGTCACCGTTGTCGATGCCTACGATGCAATGACCAGCGTGCGCCCCTATCGCGATGCGATGGAGCATGAAACCGCATTGCGGATCATCGAAGCGCAGTCCGGCGGGCTGGTGGATCCCTACGTGCTGCAGCGCTTCCATCGCATGCTGGCGCGGGAACCCGAGCTGGCCTGAGATCTTCCCGACGGTGAAACGACCCGCCGGTAGAGTCGACTGTTAGTCGACTGCTCTTCGTCCAGATCGAGAAAATCCCACGCTGCGCGCGATAGTCGACTAACAGTCGACTCTACCGGCGCGCTCCTCGCGACCGGCCAGAAAGACAAAAGGCCCGGCATTCGCCGGGCCTTTCGCATCATGCATCACGGATGATCGATTACCAGATCACCACGCGCTTGTCGTCGGCACGCACCATCGCATCGCCAGCCTTGCACTGGAATGCAGCGGCATAGGACGGCATGTTCGACGGCGCACCGTTGGCACGGAAGTTGGCCGGCGCATGCGGGTCGGTGTTCAGGCGGACGCGCAGCTCACCATCGGTGAAGTTGCGGCGCCACACGGTGGCCCAGTTCATGAAGAAGCGCTGGTCCTGGCTGTGGCCATCAACCTCGACATTCGCCTTCGGATCTTCCTTCAGCGCCATCTGCAGCGCGTCGTAGGCCACGGTCAGGCCGCCCAGGTCGCCGATGTTTTCGCCCAGGGTCAGCTTGCCCTTCACGAACACGCCCGGCACCGATTCATAGCCGTCGAACTGCGCGACCAGCTGGTCGGTACGCTCGGTGAAGGCCTTGCGGTCGGCGTCGGTCCACCAGTTGTCGAAATTGCCGTTGGCGGCGAACTGGCTGCCCGAGTCATCGTAGCCGTGCATCATTTCGTGGCCGATGACCGCACCGATGCCGCCGTAGTTCAGCGCCGGATCGGCCTTGGCGTCGAAGAACGGTGCCTGCAGGATCGCCGCCGGGAACACGATCTCGTTCTTGGTGGCGTTGTAGTACGCGTTGACGGTCTGCGGGGTCATGCCCCACTCGGTCTTGTCCACCGGCTTGCCGATCTTGTCCAGCATGTAGCGGTAGTTGAACGCACGCGCCGCCTGCATGTTGCCCAGGTAGCTGTCCCCGTTGGTCTGCAGGCCTGCCCAGTCACGCCACTTGTCCGGGTAGCCGATCTTCGGGGTGAAGCTGGCCCACTTCTCCAGTGCCTTCTTCCTGGTTTCTTCGCCCATCCACGGCAGCTGCTCCAGGCGCGCCTTCAGTGCCTGCGACAGGTTTTCCACCAGATGCTGCATGGCGACCTTCGACTCGGCCGGGAACACGGCGTCGACGTACAGCTGGCCCAGCGCTTCACCCATGCCGCCGTTGACCGACTCCAGCACGCGCTTCCAGCGCGGCTGCATTTCCTTCTGGCCACGCAGGGTGGTGCCGTAGAAATCGAAGTTGGCCTTCTCGAACTGGCTGCTCAGGTACGGCGAGGCATCGTCGATGGTGTGGAAGCGCAGGTAGGCCTGCCAGGTGCTGGCCGGCACATCGGCGAGCATCTTGTCCATTTCACCGAAGAAGGCCGGCTGCGCCAGCGAGAACTTCTGTGCGGCCGGCACCTTCAGGGTGTCGAACAGCGCGGTCCAGCTGAAGTTCGGGGTCAGCTTGTCGGCATCTGCGGCGCTGAGCGGGTTGTAGCGCTTGGCCGGGTCACGCATTTCGATGCGCGACATCGAGGCCTTGGCCAGGCGGGTTTCGAAGGCCATCACGGCCTTGGCCTGCTCGGCGGCCTGCGCCGCGTCCACACCGGACAGGGTCAGCACCTGTGCGATGTAGGCCACGTAGGCGTCGCGGATCTTGGCCTGCGCGTCGTCGAAGTAGTAGCCCTTCTCCGGCAGGCCCAGGCCGCCCTGGCCGACGTAGGCGATGACGTTGGCCGAATCCTTGTAGTCGGCATTGGCGAACAGCGAGAACAGCACGCCCTTGCCCTCGGCCTGGCTGTCGCGCAGGTACTGGGTGATGGCAGCGGTGTCGTTCAGTGCAGTGATCTTGTCCAGCTGCGGCTGCAGCGGCGCCAGGCCGGCGGCTTCGATCTTGGCTTCGTCGTTGCCGGTCTTCCAGATATCACCGATCTTGGCTTCCACCGAACCGGCCTTGGCCTGGCTGGCGGCGGCCTGCTGGACCAGCGCGTGCTGCACTTCCAGCGAGCGCTCGCGCAGGATCTCGAAGCTGCCCCAGGTGGTCTGGTCACCCGGCACCGGGTTGGCCTTCAGCCACTTGCTGTTGACGAAGCCATTGAGGTCGGTACAGGCCGAGATGGCCGGATCCAGGTCGGCGCTGTTGAGCGAGATCAGCGGCGTCTTGATCTGCGACAGGTCGAAGGCCGGCTTGGCGTCGGCACTGGCCGCCGGAGCGGTTTCGTTCTTGCCACAGGCGGCCAGCGAGGCAGCGATGGCGATGGTCAGGCCCAGCGGGACCAGGTTGCGGACGTTCATGTGGCTCTCCTGCGGGTAATTTCACAGGGTAGCCGGGGGAGCGGGGTTGGGGACCGGCCAAAGGTCACGAGCCCACGGCGCAGCTCCCGCCGCGCGCCGGTATGCTCTGGCCTCTGCGATCACTGGACCTCAAGACCATGGACGAACCCGCGCTGCTGCTGGCCCTCGACACCTGTGAGTTTCTGTTCCTGACTGAGATTGGCGAGCCGGAAGCGAATCGTCTGCGTCTGGTCGTCGAGGAAGGCCAGGTGGTCGGAAAGCCCTCCCGCGTGGAGCTCGGTCATGGACGTTCAATCGATGGTGTGCGTGCAATAGAGGTGGTGCCCCACTCGCAGCGGTTTGAACTGATCTGGGACCACTACATCAGCTACGCCGTGCACAACGAGTCCTACCAGAGCTGGGACGACTCCGAAGCCTGGAGCGGCAACCTGTTCCGCCGCTACAGCCGTTCGAAGTTCCTCGATTATCTGGACCGTGCCACCTTTGCCGATGTCAGTTACCCGGGCCCATTCACGCACTTTCAGGTGATATGCCAGGACCACGTCATCGACATTGCTGCATTGCAGCCGCCGAAGGTGCGCCTGCTGAGTCATTCATAGCGGACAGATGCAGCCACCCATGGGGTGGCTCTACCGGGTGTGCGGCAACAGCAGTCGAGCATAGCTTGTATGTTCCTCCCGGCTCCTACGCTGTATGT
>NZ_VMBJ01000091.1:0-3314 GCF_010608305.1 Stenotrophomonas sp. AS012628
CCCCTGGTCCCTGCCCGCCCTGCGCCAACGCTGGCAGCCGCGCCTGCCCGGCCTGCTGCTGGTCGGCCTGATCGCAGCGGCGTCGCTGTACCTGGCCGAGCTGCCGTGGCTGCAGGCACACGGCCTGAGTGCGCTGACCGTGGCCATCGTCGCCGGCATCGTGATCGGCAACACCCTCTACCCGCGGCTGGCGCCGAGCAGCGCGGCCGGTGTCGGCTTTTCCAAGCACTGGCTGCTGCGCGCCGGCATCTTGCTGTACGGCCTGCGCCTGACCTTCCAGGACATCGGCCACGTCGGCGTCAGCGGCGTGCTGATGGACGTGCTGGTGGTCGCCAGCACCTTCGGCCTGGCCTGCTGGCTGGGTGTGCGCGTGTTCAAGATGGAGCGCGAGGCAGCGATGCTGATCGGTGCTGGCAGCGCGATCTGCGGCGCGGCAGCGGTGATGGCCGCCGAACCCGTGGTGCGTGGCCGCGCGGCACAGGTCACGGTGGCCGTGTCGACGGTGGTGGTGTTCGGCACGCTGGCGATGTTCCTGTACCCGGCGCTGTATGCCCTGGTGCAGTCGCACGGCTGGCTGGCGATGGATGCGCGGCAGTACGGCCTTTTCACCGGTGCGACGGTGCATGAAGTGGCACAGGTGGTGGCGGCAGGCCGTGCGGTCAATGAAGCGGCGGCTGATACGGCGGTGATCACCAAGATGGTGCGGGTGATGCTGCTGGCGCCGTTCCTGGTTGCGCTGTCGCTGTGGCTGGCGCGTGGCGGCAAGGCCAGCGCCGACGGCAGGAAGGCGCGCATCGTGGTGCCGTGGTTCGCCTTCGGTTTCGTGGCGGTGGCCGGTTTCAACTCGCTGCATCTGCTGCCGGCTGGCCTGCAGGCCGGGCTGGTGCAGCTGGATACCGTGCTGCTGGCGATGGCGATGGCCGCGCTGGGCCTGACCACCCACGTCTCGGCGCTGCGCCAGGCCGGCCTGAAGCCGCTGCTGCTGGCGCTGATCCTGTTCGCCTGGCTGCTGTTCGGTGGCCTGGCGATTCATCAGGGCGTGTTGGCGGTGCTGGGCTGATCAAGAGCGTGCCGACCAAGGTCGGCGCCCACGTGGATGAAGGCCCTGTGGCAGGGAGCGGCCGCGCAGACGGGTACAATGCGCCATGACTGACTTCTCGACCCTGCCGCTGAGCCCGGCCCTGCAGCCCGGCCTGGATGCCCTCGGCTACACCACCCTCACCCCCGTGCAGGCGCAGAGCCTGCCGGCCATTCTGGATGGCCGCGATGTGATCGCACAGGCGCCGACCGGCAGCGGCAAGACCGCCGCCTTCGGCCTGGGCCTGCTGCAGGCCATCGACCCCAGCCTGATCCGCGTGCAGGCACTGGTGCTGTGCCCGACCCGCGAACTGGCCGACCAGGTCGGCAAGCAGATCCGCAAGCTGGCCACCGGCATCCCCAACCTGAAGCTGTTGCTGCTGGTGGGCGGCGTGCCGCTGGGCCCTCAGCTGGCGTCGCTGGAAGGCCATGACCCGCATGTGGTGGTCGGCACACCCGGCCGCGTGCAGGAGCTGGCACGCAAGCGCGCGCTGAACCTGGGCGCGGTGCGCACGCTGGTGCTGGACGAAGCCGACCGCATGCTCGACATGGGCTTCGAGGAGCCGATCCGCGAGATCGCCGGCCGCACCCACAAGGACCGCCAGAGCCTGCTGTTCTCCGCCACCTTCCCCGACAGCATCCGCGCCATGGCGCGTGACTTGCTGCGCGACGCGGTGGAAGTGACCGTGGAAGGCGCCGATCAGGCGCCGGCCATCCGCCACCTGTTCTGCGAGGTGGAACCGGCGCACCGCCAGAAGGCGCTGGCGGGCCTGCTGCTGAAGTACACGCCGGAATCGGCGGTAGTGTTCTGCAACACCCGCAAGGACGTGGACGAGGTTGCGAATTCCCTGCAGCAGTTCGGCTTCTCCGCGCTCGCCCTGCATGGCGACATGGAGCAGCGCGACCGCGAGGAAGTGCTGTTGCTGCTGGCCAACCGCAGCTGCAACGTGCTGGTGGCCAGCGACGTGGCCGCACGTGGCCTGGACGTGGAAGAGCTGGCGGCGGTGATCAACTACGAGCTGCCGACCGACGTGGAGAGCTACCAGCATCGCGTGGGCCGTACCGGCCGTGCCGGTGCCAGCGGCCTGGCGATCAGCCTGGTGGCCGGCCGTGAGAAGACCCGCGCCGAAGCCATCGAAGCGCAGATGGGGCAGCCGTTGGACTGGCAGAAGACGCCGCTGGCGACCTCGCGCCCGGCCGAGCTGCCGCAGGCCGCGATGCGCACGCTGCGCATTGATGGTGGCAAGACCGACAAGCTGCGCCCGGGCGACATCCTTGGCGCGCTGACCGGTGATGCCGGCCTGTCAGCCAAGTTCATCGGGAAGATCGCGATCTTCCCGACCCGCTCCTACGTGGCGATCGCCCGAGAGCAGGCCAACAAGGCCGTGGCCAGGCTGGAAGCCGGCAAGATCAAGGGCCGTCGCTTCCGCGTGCGGATGATGTGATTGGCAAGGTAGTCGCCGGGCATGGCCCGGCACTACCTGCATGCCGTGTGTAGCGCCGGGCCACGCCCGGCGACAGACTCAGAACACCAGTTCGGTGTGCAGCGGCAGGTCCGCTTCCCAGCGTGCGCGGCCGCCGAGGCCGTCCAGCTCGACCAGCACGCCGGCACCCACCACCTCGACACCCAGGCGGCGCACCAGCGACAACGCGGCGACCAGCGTGCCGCCCGTGGCCAGCACGTCGTCGATGATCGCCACGCGGGCACCGGCCGGCAGCGCATCGGCGTGCACTTCGATGCAGTCGCTGCGGTATTCCAGCGTGTATTCCTCGCGCAGCACCTGACCCGGCAGCTTGCCCGGCTTGCGCACCGGCACGAAGCCCACGCCCAGTTCCAGCGCCATGGCGGCACCGAGGATGAAACCACGCGATTCGATACCGATCACCGCGTCCAGCTTCTGGTCGCGCCAACGGTCGGCCATCGCGGTAATGGCACCGCGGAAGTCCTCGCCATGGGCGAGCAGCGGCATGATGTCCTTGAAGAGGATGCCGGGCTTGGGGAAGTCGGCGATGTCGCGCAGGCGGGAGGCCCACTGCGGAGCGACGAGGGCGTCGGTCATGTCACGTTGGTTGTCTGATGGCGGCATAGGGTACCTGTTCCGGGCGCCGGCTGCCTGTTGGGGGTGTCGGCCGGGCTGCGCCCGGCACCTGCAGAGGCCACCGCGCAAGCAAAAGCGAAAACAAAAGCCGCATTCCGAGGGATGGCGGGGTGGGTCCGGTTGCGGGGGGCGCTGCAA
>NZ_VMBJ01000092.1:0-3060 GCF_010608305.1 Stenotrophomonas sp. AS012628
CCCGGCGCCCGCCGCCCCCACCGGCAACTTCGACAATGGCCGTGTCCTGGCCTACACCTGTCAGGGCTGCCACGGGATCACCGGCTACAAGAACGCCTACCCCAGCTACCGGGTGCCGAAGATCGGCGGCCAGACCCAGCAGTACCTGGCCCAGGCCCTGACCGAATACCGCCAGGGCAAGCGCCGGCATCCGACGATGCAGGCGCAGTCGATGAGTTTCAGCGAACAGGAGATCGCCGATCTCTCTGTTTACCTGTCCACCGTCAAGTAAGGCCCGCCCATGTCGAAAGCCGCGCATCCGATGCGTCACGCCATCGCCCTGTCCGTTGCCCTGCTGCTGGCGGCCTGTTCGCAGTCGCAGGTGGAAAACAGCGAGACATCCGCCGCCGACCCGGGCCATGCCAGCGGCGAACACGGCTCTTCTTCTTCGGCCGGCCTGCCCGCAGGCCGCGAGGCCGCCGGTGAAGCCCGCGCCAAGGTGAAGGGCAAGGCCACCAACCAGAGCTGCATCGACTGCCACGGGGCTGACGGCAATGCGCCGATCGACCCGACCTATCCGAAGCTGGGTGGGCAGTACGGCGACTATCTGGCGCACGCCCTGCAGGCCTACCGCGCCGGTGACCGCCAGCACATGTTGATGACGCCACAGGCGAAGGATCTGAGTGATCAGGACATCGCCGATCTGGCGGCGTATTTCGGCAGCCGGCCGAGCCAGCTGCGGGATCTGCACGGGGTCAAATGACCGCAGGCCCCCGGTGGGTGCGGACCGTCGGTTGGTAGGTGCGGACCGTTGGTCCGCACAGATTCCGGATATCCACGCATGGTGTGGCTCTACCAGGCATCGGCGTCGGTAGGTGCGAACCGTTGGTCCGTACGGAGGTGTAACCGGCTTCGGTGGGTGCGGACCTTGGTCCGCACTGATGCCACCATCCACGCATGGCGTGGATCTATTGATTCTCGACTCGATCAATCGGCGCACTGCTGGCGCCGACCGATACTCAGCCTTCCAGCTCTTCCCAGCGCGCGTAAGCGGCATCCAGCTCGGCCTGCACCTTGGCCAGCTGCTGGGTGTGCGCCGTCACTTCAGCACTGCTGCGGGTGTAGAACGACGGGTCGTTCATCGCCGAGGTCAGGCCTTCGACATCGCCTTCCAGCTTCTCGATGGTCTTCGGCAGCTGCTCCAGTTCGCGCGCTTCCTTGTAGGCCAGCTTGCGCTTGGGTGCGGCCGGAGCTGCGGTGCCCGGGGTGGCCGATGCAGGGGCCGCCGGCTTGGCGGCAGGGGCCGCAGCAGGCGCTGCGATGCTGGCTGCATAGCGCTGCCAGTCGCTGTAGCCGCCGACGTACTCGCCAATCACGCCATCGCCTTCCATCACCAGCGTGGAGGTCACCACGTTGTCGATGAAGTCACGGTCGTGGCTGACCAGCAGCAGCGTGCCGGTGTAGTCGCCCAGCAGCTCTTCCAGCAGCTCCAGGGTTTCCACGTCGAGGTCGTTGGTCGGTTCGTCCATCACCAGCAGGTTGGACGGCTGCGCGAACAGCTTGGCCAGCAGCAGGCGGTTGCGCTCGCCACCGGACAGGCGGGTGATCGGTGCGCGCGCACGTTCCGGGGTGAACATGAAGTCCTGCAGGTAGGCATGCACGTGCTTGCGCTTGCCGTTGAACTCGAGGAAATCGCGGCCTTCGGCCACGTTCTCGATCGCGCTCCAGTCTTCGCGCAGCACCGCGCGGTACTGGTCGAAATAGGCGATCTGCAGGTTGGTGCCGGCGTTGACTTCGCCCTTGGCCGGCTGCAGTTCACCCAGCAGCAGCTTCAGCAGCGTGGTCTTGCCACTGCCGTTGGGGCCGATCAGGCCGATGCGGTCGCCACGCAGGATGGTCGTGGTGAAATCGCGGACCATGGTGCGCTCGCCGAAGGCGAACGAAATGTCCTTGACGTCGATGACCTTCTTGCCGGAGCTGACGCCCTGCGCGGCTTCCATCTTGACGTTGCCACTGAGATCGCGGCGCTGCGAACGCTCGGTGCGCATCGCCTTCAGGCGGCGCACGCGGCCTTCGTCGCGGGTACGACGGGCCTTGATGCCCTGGCGGATCCACACTTCTTCCTGCGCCAGCAGCTTGTCGAAGCGTGCGTTTTCCTGCGCCTGCGCGTTGAGGCGTTCCTCGCGACGGCGCTCGTAGTTGGCCCAGTCGCCCGGCCAGCTGGTGACCTGACCGCGGTCGATCTCGACGATGCGGGTGGCCAGCGCACGCAGGAAGCGGCGGTCATGGGTGACGAACACCACGCTGCCACTCCAGCCCTTCAGGAACGCTTCGAGCCAGTCGATGGCTTCGATGTCGAGGTGGTTGGTCGGTTCGTCCAGCAGCAGCACATCCGGGCTGGACACCAGCGCGCGGGCCAGCAGCACGCGGCGCTTCATGCCGCCGGACAGGCGGCCAAACTCGGCCTCGCCGTCCAGGTCGAGCTTGGTCAGGGTTTCGCTGACACGCTGGTCCAGGCCCCAGCCGTTGGCGGCGTCGATCTTGGCCTGCACATTGCCGAGGGCTTCGCCATCGAACACCTCGGCATGGCTGAGGTGGTGGAATTCGGCCAGCCACTGGCCCAGTTCGCCGAGGCCATCGGCGACGACGTCGAACACCGAGCCGGCGGCGCCGTGTGGCACTTCCTGCTCCAGGCGGGTGACGCGCACGCCCTGCTGCACGCGGACTTCGCCGTCATCGGGCTTGTGGTCGCCGGACAGCAGCTTGAGCAGGGTGGATTTGCCGGCGCCGTTGCGGCCGATCAGGGCGATGCGTTCGCCCGGCTCGATCGACAGTTCGGCCTTTTCCAGCAACAACGGGCCGCCGACGCTGAAGTCGACGTTCTGTAGGGTAATCAGAGGCATCCGGATATTGTACGGGTTGGGGGCGTCGGCCGGGTTGCACCCGGCACCCGCAGCGGCCACTGCTGCTGCCGAAGCAACAGCCAAAGCTGGTTTCCTGTGGAATGGCGGGGCGGTGTGGGTCTGCAGGACACGCCGTAAACCCATCCTTGGGGGCTCGATGGCGCCATCCATGGCGCCA
>NZ_VMBJ01000093.1:0-2674 GCF_010608305.1 Stenotrophomonas sp. AS012628
GCCACCGCAGCGGGTGCGCACACGCGTTCGACATTACGCGCCACCGGCAGGCCGTCCACACGCTCGAAGCGGGCGACATACAGTTCGCCCATCCGTGCGTCGATCGCCGACAGGATCTGCGTTTCTTCTGCCGGTGCCCGCAGCGCCAGCACCTGCAGCGTCGATACCGGCAGCAGCGGACGGTCCAGCGCCAGTGCGATGCCCTGCGCGATGGCGATCGCCAGGCGCACGCCCGTGAACGCACCAGGGCCGCGGCTGAGCGCGATGCCGTCCAACTGGCGGCGGCTGATGCCGGCTTCGGCCAGCAGCGCCTCGGCCCACGGCAGGCTCAGTTCGGCATGCCGGCGCGGGGCGATCTCGAAGCGTTCCAGTACCTGCCCATCGACATGCAGGGCAACGGAACAGGCTTCGGTGGCGGTTTCAAAGGCGAGCAGTTTCATCGGATCGGGTCAGAACAGGGGGAACGTGGCACCGGGCGCCGGCTCGGGGCCGGTCGCAACAGCGGCCCGGGCAGCCGCATCGTCGGCCACGGGCGCCCATTGTGGCGTAAAGAAGGCCTGGACATCGGCCAGGCTGCGGGTACGGCGGAACGGTGGCAGTGAATCGAGAAACACCCGGCCGTAACCCCGGTTGAGCAGGCGCGGGTCGCACAGCACCAGCACGCCGCGGTCGCTCTCGCTGCGGATCAGGCGGCCGACGCCCTGCTTCAACGCGATCACCGCCTGCGGCAGCTGTTCATCGCGGAACGGGTTGCCGCCCTGGCTGCGGATCGCCTCCAGGCGTGCCTCGTAGACCGGGTCATCCGGTGCTGCGAACGGCAGCTTGTCGATCATCACCACGCTCAACGCTTCGCCGACCACGTCCACGCCCTCGCGGAAACTGGCCGAGCCCAGCAGCACGCCATTGCCCGATTCGCGGAAGCGTTGCAGCAGCGTCGCGCGCGGCGCCTCGCCCTGCACGAACAACGGCCATGGCCCATCACGCAGTGCCTCGGCGGCCTCGCGCAATGCACGGTGCGAGGCGAACAGCAGGAACGCCCTGCCCTGCGAGGCCTGCAGCACCGGCCGCAGGGTCTGGATCAGCGCGGTTCCGAAACCACGCGCGGCCGGATCAGGCAGGCCCTCGGGCAGATAGCACAACGCCTGCTCCGGCCAGTTGAACGGGCTGGGCTGGACCAGCGTATGCGGGTCGTCCAGGCCCAGGCGGGTGGCGATGTGATCGAAACCACCGCCCACGGTCAGTGTCGCCGAGGTAAAGATCCATGCGGCGCGGCTGCGTTCGCGATGCTCGCGCAACGGGCCGGACACATCCATCGGCGTGCGCTGGCAGCGGAAACCACGCGGCGTGAGCTCGTACCAGAGCACATCGGCGGCGCTGGCGGTCTCCTCCGGATCGGTATCGAAATCGAGGGTGGGTTCGTCATCCCCCAGCCAGCGGCTGAGCCGCGAAACCGCTTCGCGCGCACGCGCATGGCAGGCATCGAGGCCGGCAGCCGCTTCGCGCAGCGGCTGCAGCGCCTGCTCCAGCGTCACCAGGCCAGCCATCACCGCATCGAAGCCATCACGCACCTGCGGCATCGCCAGTGCACGCCATTGCGTGCCACGCGCTGGCAGCCCTTCCATTGCCGAGCGCAGCGCCAACAGCGCCTGCTGCAACTGGTCGACCGGTTCCTGCAGCGCCGACTGCGCGCCCCCGACGCCGCGCGCTTCGGCCAGGCAGTCGCGGCCCAGTTCCTGCCACGGACGCATGCCAAAACCTTCGCCGAAGAACTGCGCGGCCAGTTCGGGCAACTGATGCGCCTCGTCGATGACGAAGGCCTGCGCCCCAGGTAACAACTCGCCAAAGCCGTCCTGCTTCAGTGCCAGGTCGGCCAACAGCAGATGGTGGTTGACCACCACCACATCGGCGGCCTGCGCGCGTTGCCGCGCGCGCACCACGAAGCAGTCATCCCAGAACGGGCAGTCGGTCCCCAGGCAGTTGTCGACAGTGGAGGTGACCATCGGCAGCAGCGGCGAATCATCGGCCAGGCCTTCCAGTTCGGCGATGTCACCGAACTCCGAACGACCGGACCAGGCCAGGATCCGCTGGAACTGCGCAGCCTGTTCGGGGCTGGAAAAACGCGGCTCGCCGCGCGCCTGCTGCAAGCGATAGCGGCACAGGTAGTTCGCGCGTCCCTTCAGCAGCGCACTGCGCAGGCCGACACCGAGTGCCTGGCGCACCCGTGGCAGATCGCGGTGGTAGAGCTGGTCCTGCAGCGCGCGGGTACCGGTGGAGATGATGGTGCGCAACCCGGACAGCAGCACCGGCACCAGGTAGGCGAACGTCTTGCCGGTGCCGGTACCGGCCTCGGCCAGCAGCAGATCACGCTGCTGCAGCGCATCGGCGATGGCTTCGGTTAGGTGCTGCTGTGCCGGACGCGGGACGAATGCATCCAGATGCGAGGCGAGCGCGCCGCCGTCGCTGAGGGCTTCGCGGCTGGCATGGACAAGGTCGGACATCAGAGGGAAAGGATACCCGGCCGGGCGCTGCCCGGCACCCGTTTCACGCCAGAGCACCCGCAAAAGCAACGGCAACAGCTTGGTTCATGGCTCTGGGTTTCTACGTGCTGGGCGGGTCGGGAGGGGCAGGCAGGACCGTTGGCGCCATGGGCCCGAGGCATGCCTCGGGCGGGTTG
>NZ_VMBJ01000094.1:0-2288 GCF_010608305.1 Stenotrophomonas sp. AS012628
GGTAGCGCCGGGCCATGCCCGGCGAGCGCAGCGGTGCGATGAAGAGCCGCCGGGCATGGCCCGGCGCTACCGGAAACATCAGGGGCGGATCCTCGCGGACCCGCCCCTTTTCTCATTTTGCTGCCGGGGCCGCGTTGGCCTGCCAGCCGCACATCTGGCCTTCGTTCTGCTGCTTCAGCCACTCGTTGACCGGAGTGAAGTACTCGATCATCGGGCCGGCATCGAGCTTGTCGGTGCCGGTCAGTTCCTTCAGCGTGGCCTGCCACGGCTGGCTGGCACCCTTGCTCAGCATTGCCCAGTACTTCTGGCCGGCTTCCTTGTTGCCGTAGAAGGTGCACTCATGCAGCGGGCCCTTGTAGCCGGACGCGTCGCACAGGCCCTTGTAGAACTGGAACTGCAGGATGCGCGCCAGGAAGTAGCGGGTGTAAGGGGTGTTGCCCGGCACGTGGTACTTCGCGCCCGGATCGAAGAACTCTTCGCCACGGGTGGCGGCCGGCGCCACGCCCTGGTACTTGGCTTTCAGGTCCCACCACGCCTTGTTGTAGTTGTCGGCGGTGATCGAGCCATCGAACACGCCCCAGCGCCAACGGTCGATCATCAGCCCGAACGGCAGGAACGACACGCCCGACAGCGCCATGCGCATCTGGTTGTTGATGACCGCCTCGCGGCTTTCGGTCGGCGCATCGACCAAGCCGATCGAGCTGAGGTACTTGGGCGTCATCGCCAGCACGATGGTGTCGCCGATTGCTTCATGGAAGCCATCGTTGGCACCGCCCTGGAACAGCGGCGGCAGCGGGTTGTAGGCCAGGTCGTAATAGATGTGGCCCAGCTCGTGGTAGATGGTGGTGAAGTTCTCTTCGTTCGGCTTGATGCACATCTTGGTGCGCACGTCGCCTTCCATGTTCATGTCCCAGGCGCTGGCGTGGCAGACCACGTCGCGGTCGTCAGGCTTGATGAACTGGGTCTTTTCCCAATAGGACTGCGGCAGCGACGGCATGCCAAGCGACACGTAGAAGTCCTGCGCGCGCTCGGTCATCTGCTTGGCGGTACGCAGTTCGGCCTCACGCTGCGCCTTGTACTGGGCGGCCACGTTGGCGTCCTTGCCGGCCTTGGCCAGCGCCGCGCTCAGGTTGGTCTGGTACTGCTTTTCCAGCGCTGCGGTGATGTCCAGGCTGCCAGCGCCCGGATACGGTTCCAGCTGGTCCCACAGGTTCGACCAGTCCTGCTGCCACATGTTGCCCAGCAGGTGCGCGGCGATCAGGCCGTTGCCCACTTCGGCCTTGTCCTTGCCGTAGGTCTTGTCCAGCTTGCCGCGTGCGTAGCAGTGCAGCTGCTCGTACATCGGCTTGACCTGTTCCCACAGGCGATCGGTTTCCGGGCCGATCTGCTCCGGCGGCATGTCGTAGCCGCTGCGCCACATCTGGCCGGCATCGGTGAAGCCCATGCCCTTGGCACCTTCGTTCACCAGGCCGACGAACTTCTGGTAGTCGCCGCGCATGCTCTTGGTGGTGCTGTGCCACCCCTGCCAGGCGTCGAGCTGCTTGTCGTAATCGCGGCTGCGTGCCAGCACCTGTTCCAGCTCGCCCAGCTGGCGGCAGGAGTTGGGATCGTTGGCGTCGGTGCAGTACTTGCCGGCACCGTAGCTGCCTTCCATGCGGGTGGCGATCTGGGTCAGCTCGGCCAGCTTGGCCGGATCGCGTGGCGCCGGCATCGAGGACATCAGTTTCAGCAGGTGGATCGCGCGCTTGCTGTCCTCGCTCATCGGCTTGCCATCGAACTTGGCGGCCTGCTCGATCCAGCTGTTGAGCTGGGTCAGCGAGCGCTCGTTGGCCTTGGCCGCGATGCGTTCGGAGTCACTGTTGATGTAGGTGGAGGACAGCCACTGCGCCGAGGTCATCTCCGGGTAGGCGGCCTTGAATTCGGCATTGATGCGGGCCACGAACTGGTCGGCGGTTTCGCCGGCCGGGGCGCTGCTGCTGGCGGTATCGGTGCCTGGGGCAGCTTCCTTCTTGCAGGCGGCCAGGGCCAGCGTGGCGACGGCGACTGCCGAGGCCAGCAGGAGATGACGGTGTTTCACGGGCGGTCCTTGGGTGGTGAACGACGGCCGAAGGCTAGTGGGCCGTCGCTGCCACCGCAAGTGGCGGAAGTCGGCCGGGCGGCGCCCGGCACCCGCAGAGGCTTTCAAGCAAGGGCAAAGGCCGAAGCAACAGCAACAGCGGACTATTCTTGGTTTGGCGGGGCGGTGTGGACTTGCAGGACACGCCGTGAACCCATCCATGGGGGCTCGA
>NZ_VMBJ01000095.1:0-2235 GCF_010608305.1 Stenotrophomonas sp. AS012628
CGCTTGACCCCGTCCAAGTCTCGGGGGTCACTTCATGGACGGGTTTACGGCGTCCCCCGCAACCGGACCCACCACGCCATGCCTCGGAATGCCGCTGTTGCTTCGGCCGTTGCGGTTGCCTCTGCGGGTGCCGGGCGCAGCCCGGCCAGCCCTCTCAGGCGAACAGCGGTGCCTGGCGCTGTTCCAGCCGCAGCAGTGCAGCCTTGGTTTCCAGCCCGCCACCAAAGCCGGTCAGTGCACCGTTGCTGCCGATCACGCGATGGCAGGGCAGGATGATCGGCAGCGGATTGCGGCCGTTGGCCGCACCCACCGCGCGGGTCGCGCTGGGTTGGCCCAGGTGCTGCGCCAGCTGCAGGTAGCTCCAGGTCTGGCCGAACGGGATCAGCGCCAGCGCCTGCCACACGCGCAGCTGGAACGGGGTGCCACGTGGCGCAAGCTGCAGGTCGAACTGGTTGCGCTCGCCGTGAAGGAACTGCAGCAGCTGATCGCGTGCTTCCGGCAGTGCATCCGGGGCGTAGTGCCAGTCTTCGCGGCCGCGTGCCGGATGGCGGTTTTCCGGGAACAGCACATGCGACAGGCCACGCTCGTCACCGGCGATGGTCAACACGCCGATCGGGCTGTCGAAACGATCGAACAACAGGGTCATGTCGGTTCTCCAACGAAGGTGCCGGACAGGTGCCACAGATGCAGCACGGCATAGGCGCGCCACGGGCGCCACGGTTGCGAGCGGGCTTCGGTCGCACGCTCGCTCAGGCGCTGGCCTTGGGCGTAGCCGAGGACCTGCTGCAGCACCAGGTCACCGGCGGGGAAGGCATCGGGCTGGCCAAGTCCGCGCAGCGCGATGTACTGCGCGGTCCACGGGCCGATGCCGGGCAGTGCCACGCAGCGCGCAACGAATTCCTCCAATGCCTGACCGGGCCCGAAGTCGAGCTGGCCGCTGGCGCAGGCAGCGGCCAGCGCACGCACGGTGGCGGCGCGGGTGCGCGGCAGGCCGATCGATTCCAGCGGCGCCTCAGCCAGTACCTCGGGCGCGGGGAACTGGCGATCGAATTCCGATGGCATGCCCGGCAGGTGTGCGCCATAGGCATCGACCAGGCGCCGCGCGAAGGTGGTGGCCGCGGCCACGCTGACCTGCTGTCCGAGCACGGCGCGTACGCCCACCTCGAAGCCATCCCAGCCACCGGGCACGCGCAGACCGGGACGTTCGGCGATGCCTCGCGCCAGCAGCGGTTCCTCGCCCAGCGCGGCATGCACCTGCTGCAGGTCGGCATCCAGATCGAACACGCGACGCACGCGGCGCACGATGTCGGGGATCAGGCGCGGATCGACCGCGCCCAGCTGCAGGCGCAGTTCCGGGCGTTTCGGGTCGGCGGTGACGCGCAGCAGGGTGGGGCGCTCGGGTGTGCCGAGCACGCGCTGGTAGCTGTCTTCGCCGATCAGTTCGATGCCGGGCAGGCTGCGCTTGCGCAGGAAGGCCAGCATGCGCGGGAAATCCAGCGGTGGACGGTACACCAGGCGCAGTACCAGGCAGCCGTCATCGGCGGCCGGCGGCTGATGCTGGCGACGCAGTGCCGTCGGTGCCATGCCGCAGCCCTGCAGGAAGGCGGTATTGAAGCGGCGCAGGCTGTTGTAGCCGGCGGCCAGCGCAACATCGGTCACCGGCAGCGTGGTCTCGGTCAGCAGCTGCTTGGCCAGCAGCAGGCGATGGGTGGCGTGGATCTGCCCCGGCGTCGCGCCCAGGTGTTCAACGAACAGGCGCTGCAGCTGGCGCGCGCTGAGGCCGATCTTCTGCGCGAGGTCGGCAACGGGCTGCTCCTGCAGGAAGCCGCTATGGATCAGGGCGAGGGCGCGCTGCACGGTCTGCCCGGCCAATGCCTGCTGTGCCTGCGGCGCCAGTTCGGGACGACAGCGCAGGCACGGGCGGTAGCCGGCGGCGGCGGCCGCAGCGGCGGTCGGGTAGTAGGTGATGTTGCGCGGCTTCGGTGGCGGTGCCGGGCACACCGGGCGGCAGTAGATGCCGGTGCTGCGCACGGCGGTGAAGAACACGCCGTCGAAGCGTGCGTCGCGGGCCAGGCGGGCGCGGTCGCAGGCGGCGGTGTCGAGGGCGAGGGCGGTCTCCATGGCGCCAGTCTAGGCGCGTACGGGTGGAGATACTCGCCACATTCGGACATGGATGCTGAAGGGCGTCAGGTCGGGCTGTGCCCGGCACCCGCGGTAGTGCCGGCCGCTGGCCGG
>NZ_VMBJ01000096.1:0-1564 GCF_010608305.1 Stenotrophomonas sp. AS012628
TCGTGCCGGCGGAGTGCCTCCCTGTAGAGCCGAGCATGGGCTCGGCTCTACAGGGAGTCTGGCAGGAAGCTCTTACCAGACCACTTCAGCCATCGAACAGTTCAGGCCCGAGCCGATGCCCAGAAGCGCGATGCGATCGCCCTTCTTCAGCTTGCCCAGCTGCTTGAGCTTGCTCAGCACGATCGGCACCGAGGCCGGGCCGATGTTGCCGTGCTCGCCGAAGATGGTCATGACCTTCTTCGGGTCGATGCCGAAATTCTTGATGAACGCGGCCGTGTGCGGCTGGCTGACCTGGTGGATCACGAACTGGTCCAGCTCTTCCACGGCCCAGCCGAGTGCGATCTTGGCCGCGCTGAAGGTCTTCTGCGCCAGCTTGATGCCTTCGATCAGCAGCAGGCGGGTATCGGTGACCATGCGGTCCAGGTTGCCCAGGCACAGCTGGTTCCACTCGGTGGCCGAGCGGGTCACGCCGCCCTTGTAGCGCGGGGCGTCCGGCACCAGTTCCGAGCGCGCCATCACCATGGCCGCAGCACCCGAACCGGTGGTCAGCGCCGCCAGCTCGTTGCGGAAATCGTCAGCGGTGACGTCCGGGGCGGTCATGCGCTCCAGGGTCTTCTCGTACACCAGGTTGGCGGTCTCGCCATCCACCACCAGCGCGTAGTCGATATCACCGCGCTCGATCATGCGCGCCGCGATATCCATGCCGTTGATGAAGGCCAGGCAGGCATTGGCGACGTCGAAGGTCATGCATTCGTCGCTGACGCCGAGGTTGCCGGACACGATGGAGGCCGTGGACGGCTCCAGGTAGTCACGGCTGACCGAGGTGTTGACCAGCAGGCCGACCTGGGTCGCGGTGATGCCCGCGTCTTCCAGTGCCTTGCGGCCGGCCATGGTGGCGGCGTCCGACGCCAGCACGCCGTTGTCCCACAGGCGGCGGGCATGGATGCCGGCGATATCGCCGAGCACGTCGGTGCGGATACCGAGGCGATCCAACGTCGGCTGCAGGCGTTCGTTGATTTCCTTGGTCGTCAGCGTATGCGGCGCGTCGACGTGTGCCAGGCCGGCGATCGAGACATTCTTGAAGAGCATCGAGGTTAGCGCCAAGGCTCAGGCAAAAGGGGGCGCTATTCTATAACCCCCGGGCTTTCACCGCATCTTTACGAATTCAGCCTTGCCCGTATGGTGAAGCGTTCAGCGCGGCGGGCACTGGAAGGCGGCGAAGCGCTGGCTGCCATCGGCCGGGGCCGCAGCGGCCTGCACGGCATTGGCGCCGGCGCTCGGGGCCTCGTTGCGGGCCAGGGTTTCCAGCTCTTCCTGCACCCGCAGCGGGTTGCGGTTGTAGAAGCCGACCTTGCTCTTCACGGTGACCACCACCTCGCCCTTGGCGATGCAGCCGGCGGGAACCGGGCCTGCCGGCAGCACGCGGGTTGCCTTGCCGGCCGGTTCGATCGGCACCCAGGTACAGGCGGTGACGGTGAGCAGCAGGGAGGAAAGCAGCAGAACGCGCATGGGCAGATCCTGGAAGGGTATGGGGGGGATTCTGCCTGAACAGCCTGAATCGGGG
>NZ_VMBJ01000097.1:0-1428 GCF_010608305.1 Stenotrophomonas sp. AS012628
TGAAGTGACCCCCGAGACTTGGACGGGGTCAAGCGGCCGATTGGGCCTGCTCCCGGTACTTTACCGGGCTCAGGCCTTTCAGTTTCAGTTTGATGCGCTCTTCGTTGTAGTACTGGATGTATTCCACCAGCCCAGCCTCCAGACTCTCGATGCTGTCAAAGCTGTTCAGATAGAAGAACTCCGACTTCAGCGTCCCGAAAAAGCTCTCCATTGCCGCATTGTCCAAGCAGTTGCCACGCCGGGACATGCTTTGCTTCAACGAGTGCTTTTCCAGCATGTGCCGGTAGTTTTCATGCTGGTACTGCCAGCCCTGGTCAGAATGGATCATGGGGCGCTCATCCGGGGAAAGCTTGCTGATGGCCTCCTCCAGCATCTGACCCACCAGATCGAACACGGGCTGGCGCTTGATCTGATAAGCCACGATTTCACCGTTGTAGAGGTCCATGATCGGCGACAGGTACAGCTTCATGCCCTGCACCTTGAACTCGGTCACGTCAGTCACCCACTTCTGGTTGGGCCGCTCGGCCTGGAACTCACGATTGAGGTCATTGCCAACCACAATATTGGCCGCCCCCTTGAAGGCCCGATAGCGCTTCACGCGCACGCGCGATTTCAGGCCCATCTCCCCCATCAGGCGCTGTACCCGCTTGCGATTGGTCCGATGGCCCTGATTGGCCAATTCCAGCGTTACCGTGCGATAGCCATAGCGCCCTTGGCTTTGATCGTAGATTGCACGGATGCGCTCGCGCAGATCTGCCTCGTCCTGATCCGGATGGGCCAGGACATGGTTCTGGTAATAGAACGTACTGCGTGACAGCTCTGCCGCTTCGAGCAGAAGCGACAGCGTATGAACCTGCCTCAATCCTTGGATGGCTTGCGCTTTGCGTCTCGCGCCGCCTGCTCTTCCCGGATCAAGGCATCGAGTTTTTTTAGGTAGTCGGTCTCCGCGCGCAGATAGGCGACTTCCTTGAGCAGCTCATCGCGGCTCATATCCTCAGGTGGCTTGGACGAACGGGTCTTTTTCATCGGCTTTCGGGGCGGCGGCAGGGGCGGTGCCAACGCTTGGGCACCGCCCTGAGCATACAGGCGCCGCCACTGCCCCACTGCGCCGGCATCACCAATCTGAAAGTAGGTGGTGGCTTCGCGCCCGGACATGCCGTCCTGGCTCATCTTCTCCAGGACAGCCAGCTTGAACGCGAGGTCATAGGACCGGGCCTGGCGGTGAAACCCGCGCCAACCGTGCAGCCGATAGGTCGCCACCCAGCGCCTGACCGTGGAAAACTCCAGGCTGTGGCGACGAGCAACGGCTTTGACCGATGTGGAGGTCTTGCAGGCCTCTTTGGCGACCTGCAGTTTGAAACGCGCGTCGTATCTGTTCATGTATCCCTCGGGGTTGGATCTGGTGTCCAACTCCCGGGGGTCACTTCA
>NZ_VMBJ01000098.1:0-1388 GCF_010608305.1 Stenotrophomonas sp. AS012628
TTGATCGCCGCGTGGCTGCCCCTGATGCTGCTGGCCTCCCTGCTCTCCGGCTGTGGCTACAACGCCATCCAGCAGAAGGATGAAGCGGTCAAGGCCAGCTGGTCGGAGGTCATCAACCAGTACAAGCGCCGCGCCGACCTGGTGCCCAACCTGGTGCAGACCGTGAAGGGCTTCGCCAGCCAGGAAGAGCGCGTGCTGACCGAGGTCACCAATGCCCGTTCGCGCGTCGGCCAGATCAACGTCAATGCCGACGACGAAGCCTCGCTCAAGCAGTTCCAGCAGGCCCAGGGCGAACTCGGCAGCGCGCTGTCGCGGCTGCTGGTGGTCACCGAGAACTATCCGGAGCTGAAGTCCAACCAGAACTTCCGCGACCTGCAGGCGCAGCTGGAAGGTACCGAGAACCGGGTCACCGTCGCCCGCGGCCGTTACATCCAGCAGGTGCAGGACTACAACACCTACATCCGCTCGTTCCCACAGGTGATCACCGCCAAGATCTTCGGCTACAAGACCAAGCCGAACTTCACCGTGGAAAACGAAGCACAGATCTCCAACGCGCCGGCGGTCGATTTCGGCAACGCGCCGCAGCAGCAGCCGGCACCGCAGCCGGGCCACTGACCCATGCGCCTGGCCACCGTGCTGTTGGCCCTGCTGCTGTGTCTGCCGCTGGCCTCGCATGCGCAGCAGCTGGCGCCGGTTCCTGCGCTGGATTCGCCCGTGGTCGATACCACCGGCACGCTGGACGCCACGCAGAAGCAGGCGCTGGTGCAGCAGGCGGTGGAACTGCAGCAGCGCAAGGGCAGCCAGCTGCAGGTGCTGGTGGTGCCCACCACCCAGCCGGAAGACATCGCGCAGTACACCACGCGCGTCTTCGACCAGTGGCAGATCGGCCGCAAGGGGGTGGATGACGGCGTGCTGCTGGTGGTGGCCAAGGATGACCGGCGCGTGCGCATCGAACCCGGCTACGGCCTGGAAGGCGCGATCCCCGATGCCATCGCCAACCGGGTCATCCAGGAATACCTGGTGCCGCGCTTCCGCAGCGGCGACTATGCCGGCGGCATCACCGACGCGACGGCGGTGCTGGTCAAGCTGATCGACGGCGAAACGCTGCCGGCACCGGTCAGCGGCCACCGCGGGCGTGATCCCAGCGGTGGCGGTGATACCTGGTTCCTGGCGCTGTTCATCGGTGTGTTCGCCGGCAGCATCCTGCGCGGCGTGTTCTCGCGGGTGCCGCGTCCGCTGCGTGGCGTGCTCGGCGGTGCCGGTGCAGCCCTGGCGGCGTTCCTGTTCACGTCCACGCTGCTGGCCAGTGGCCTGGCGGGCATCGTGGGCCTGATCGTGGCCATGCTCTCAGGCCACCCGGGCCGCTTTGCCGGTGGCGGTGGCCGCTC
>NZ_VMBJ01000099.1:0-1211 GCF_010608305.1 Stenotrophomonas sp. AS012628
AGTCGAGATCCTATGTTCGTGGTCAAGCCTGCTGGAAGCAGGCTTGACCGACCTTCAGCATGGCCGGATCGAAGTCTCGGCCGCTTTTGAACACGCCCCAGGCGATCCTGGCCAGCTTCCTTGCCAGAATGTTGAAGACGGCGGTGCTGGGGTGACCGCGTTTTGACAGCTCGTCGTAGAGCGGTTGCCCCCGGCGACACCGCTTGAGCCCCATTGCAGCCATGTAGAGCATCTGGCGCAGCATCGGTGCGCCCTGTTTGGACAGCCGACGTCGTCCAGTTCTGCCGCCAGACTCGTTGGGCCGGGGATCCAGGCCGGTGCAGGCAATCCACGCGTTGGCGTTGGCCAACGGCCAGCGCGTCATGTAGTAAATCAGGTGGGACGCGACGGCAGGGCCGATACCCGGGATGGTCAGCAGGCGCTTGTAGAGTGCGCCATGCTCTCCATCGCGGCCCAAGCGCTGCAGTTCGCTTTCCAGCTCGGACAGCGTCCCAGCCAGAGCGCAGAACAGATCTGATAGCTCCCCAGGGTCACTTTTGCTTACCCCGAAGGATTGCTCCAGGCGCGCGCGCGTCTCCACCAGCGCTCGCCGCTTGCGCAGCAAATCATGCATCTGCTGCTGCTCGTCGGTACGCGGTACGTATTCACGCAGGCGGTCGCTCTCCTTCTTCACATAGCGGGCGATCGCTTGGGCATCCATGGCATCTGTCTTGCCGCGCGAGCCCGTCGCCCGAGCGTAGTTCTTGATCAGCCGTGGATCGATTACATAGACAACGTGGCCCGCCTGGCCAGCCATCCGAGCCAACAACTCGTAGTACCGCCCCGTCGCTTCCATGCCAATCCGGCATCGCTGGGGCAAGGTTTTGAGCCACTTGGCTATGCCGGCCCGGGTGTTGGCGACCCTGTCACCGGCCTTGCGGTCGGCCACCGCCGGCACGAACTCCTTGGAGTCCACGTCCACGCCAATATCGAGAGAATCAGACATTTGTACGGCTCCCAGCTATCTTTAAAGGGCTGGGGTGGTACCGCACCGACGTTAGCTTGCCTACATCGACGATCCCCTTGGGGGCCGTACGATCCTTTATCGACGTTCGTGTGCGGGATGGGGATCGCTCGACTCGTCTGTCGGCTGGTATCCGCAGATGCATGCTTGACGGTCCCTCCACCCTGGCTCCTACATACAGCGTAGGAGCCGGGAGGAACATACAAGC